>DATMJH010000284.1:0-11820 GCA_035554015.1 Mycobacteriales bacterium | reverse complement strand
GTTCAGCGCCTGCTCACCGTTGCCGATCGGCAGCGGGACGTAGACCGCGGGCAGGCCCACGGCCGCGAGCTCCGCGCACGTCATGGCGCCGGCGCGGCACACCGCGAGGTCGGCCGCCGCGTACGCCAGGTCCATGCGGTCGACGTAGGGCAGCACGTGGTGCGTCGCCGGCGGCCGGTCGCCCAGCGTCGTGCGGACGGCGTCGACCTGCCGCGGGCCGGCGACGTGCAGCACGCTCACACCGGCGGACGCCAGGTCCCTCGCCGCACCGGCGACCGCGCGGTTGAGCCGCAACGCGCCCTGCGAGCCGCCGGTGACGAGCAGCACGCGCCCCTCGGGCGGCAGCCCGAAGGCTCTGCGCGCCTCGGCCCGGGTCGCCGCGCGGTCGAGCGTCGCGATCTGCGGGCGCAGCGGGATGCCGACGACCCGGGCGTCCTTCAGCCCGCTGCCCTCGACGGCGGCGGCGACGTGCGGCGTCAGCCGGGCACCGATGCGGTTGGCCAGTCCGGCCCGCGCGTTGGCCTCGTGCACCACGACGGGGGTGTGCCGACGGCGCGCGGCGAGGTAGGCCGGCAGCGCGACGTACCCGCCGAAGCCGACGACGACGTCCGCGTCCACGCGGTCGAGGTGCCTGCGTGCCTGCCGCACCGCGCCACGCAGCC
This sequence comes from Mycobacteriales bacterium, assembly GCA_035554015.1. Lineage (GTDB taxonomy): Bacteria > Actinomycetota > Actinomycetes > Mycobacteriales > SCTD01 > DATLGD01. The sequence goes on along the minus strand of DATMJH010000284.1, from coordinate 11,158 downwards.
GCCCGGGCACCCGCAGCAGGTCCGGCGTCGGACGGCGCGGCAGCGGGACGCGCGGGATCTCGGCCAGCTCGTAGCCCCGGGCCGGCACCAGCCGGGCCTCGAGCCCCGCAGCGGTGCCGAGCGCCGTGACGACGGCGTCCGGCCGCAGCCGCCGCACGGCGTCGGCGGTCGCGAGGGCCGGCTCGACGTGGCCGGCCGTGCCGCCGCCCGCGATGACGACGCTGAGCGGACGGTCCGGAGCGGTCATCGCCGTCCTGCCGGCCGGCGCCCGCGGGCCGGCGCCGAGGCCGACCGCTGGCGGCGTGCGGAGGCACCCGTGCGGCTGCTCGTGCGCCGTGCGGGTGCGACGGCGGCGGCGGGCGGAGCACCGGCCTCCCGGCGCAGCCGCAGCCGGCGCAGCAGCCCGGGCCTGGACCGCAGGGCGGCCTCGGCTCCCGGCTCGGCGCGCGCGAACGACAGCAGCACCCCGACCGCCAGCAGCGTGGTGAGCATCGAGGAGCCGCCGAAGGACACCAGCGGCAGCGTGAGGCCGGTGATCGGCAGCAGCCCGACGACGCCGCCGAGGTTGATGAGCGACTGGCCGGCGAGCATCGCGGTGAGGGCCGACGCGGCGAGCCGGACGAACGGGTCGCGGGTGCGCTTGGCGATGCGGACACCGGTGTAGGCGAGGGTCGCGATGAGCGTGAGCACGGCCAGCGCGCCGACCAGCCCGAGCTCCTCGCAGATGACCGCGAAGATGAAGTCGGTGTAGGTGGCCGGCAGCCCGCCGGACCACTTGCTCTGGCCGCCGCCCAGACCTAGCCCGAACAGCCCGCCGGAGGCGATGGCGTACATCGACTGGACGGCCTGGAAGCCGCTGTCCTGCGCGTCGGAGAACGGGTCGAGGAACGAGGTGAGCCGCCGCACCCGGTAGGGCGCCGCGAGGGCGAACATGGTGAAGATGGCGACGAGCACCGCGCACATCGCGCCGAAGTAGCGCATCGGCGTGCCGGCCACCCACAGCAGCCCGACGAAGACGATGAGCAGGGCGATCGTCATGCCCATGTCGGGCTGCAGCATCAGCAGCCCGGCCAGCAGCGCGGCGACCGGCAGCAGCGGGAGGAACAGGTGCCGCCAGTCGCCGAGCAGCTTCTGCTTGCGCACCAGCAGGTCGGCGCCGTACAGCGCCAGCGCGACCTTGGCCGCCTCGCCCGGCTGGAGGTTGAAGCCGCCGGGCAGCGGGATCCAGCCCTGCGTGCCGTCGACGGTCTTGCCGACGCCGGGCAGCAGCACCGCGACGAGCAGCCCGACGCAGGCCAGCAGGCCGGGGACGGCGGCGGAGCGCCAGAACCGCACCGGCATCCGGGACGCCGCCCAGGCGAGCGGCAGGCCGACCGCGATGAACACGCCCTGCTTGAGCGCGACGGTGGTCGACGACCCGTAGGTGGCGTAGGAGCGCACGCTCGACGCGCTGAACACCATGACGATGCCGAGGAACAGCAGGCAGCCGGTGGCGGCCAGCAGCAGGTAGTACGAGGCCTGCGGACGCTGCAGCGGCGGGGCCTTCTCGACCCGCGGGGCTCCGGCGCCCCGGGCGGCGGGCAGACGGACCTCGGTCGTCACCCGGCGGCCCCGTCCGGCCCGGCGCCACCGCCGGCCGCACCCGGCCGCACCGCGGCGGCGAACAGGTCGCCGCGTTCGGCGTAGTCGCGGAAGCAGTCCATGGACGCGGCGGCGGGCGCGAGCAGCACGGTGTCGCCGGGAGCGGCGAGAGCGCGGGCGTGCGCGACGGCGTCGGCCATGGCACCAGTGTCGAGGCGGACCACCTCGCGGACCGGGATCTGCGGCGCGTGTCGCGCCAGCGCGTCGCGGAACGGACCGCGGTCGGTGCCGAGCAGCACGACCCCCCGCAGCCGCGGGGCCGCGGCACGCACCAGGTCCTCGACGTCGGCGCCCTTGAGCAGGCCGCCGGCCACCCAGACGACGCGCTCGTACGCGGCCAGGCTCGCCGCGGCGGCGTGCGGGTTGGTCGCCTTGCTGTCGTCGACCCACCGCACGCCGTCGCGCTCGTCGACCAGCGCGTTGCGGTGCGCGTCGGCGCGGAAGGCGCGCAGCCCGTCGCGGACGGCGTCGGCCGGCACCCCGTGCGCGCGGGCCAGCGCGGCGGCGGCCAGCGCGTTGGCGAGGTTGTGGGCACCCGGCACCGTGAGGTCGGTGACCGCCGCCAGCTCGGTGGCCTCCGCGGCGGACTGCGGCTCCACCCGGCCGGCCGCGACGCGGAACGCGCGGTCGACGAGCAGGCCGCCCGCCCCGTCTCCGACCAGCCCGAGCTCGCCCGGCCGCGGCGCCTGCAGGGTGAAGGTCACCCGGCGCCCGGGGGCGCGCCCGAGCAGCGTGCGAGTCACCTCGTCGTCGGCGTTGCCGATGCTCACCGGGGCTGTCCAGATGCGCGCCTTGGCCAGCGCGTACTCCTGGAAGGAGCCGTGCCAGTCGGTGTGGTCGTCGGCGACGTTGAGCACGGCCGCCGCCGCCGGCCGAAGGGTGCTCGACCAGTGCAGCTGAAAGCTCGACAGCTCGACGGCGAGCACCTCGTACGGCTCGGCGGCGAGCACGGCGTCGAGCACGGGCAGGCCGACGTTGCCCGTGGCCACGGCGCGGAGCCCGGCCGCGGTGAGCACCCGCTCGAGCATCTGCACCGTCGTCGTCTTGCCGTTCGTGCCGGTCAGCGCCAGCCAGGCCGCCGGTCGCGGCCGCCGCTGCGCCAGCCGCCACGCCAGCTCCACCTCTCCCCAGACCTCCAGCCCGCGCTCGGCCGCAGCGACGAGCAGCGGCGACGTCGGGCGCCAGCCGGGTGAGGTCACGACCAGCGACGTGCCCTCGGGCGGCGCCGGAAGGTCGCGGACGTCGAAGCCGTCGGCCCGCAGCGGCTCGGCGCGCTCCTCGCTCGCCTCGGCGACGACGACGCGCGCCCCGAGGTCGCGCAGGACCCGGGCGGCGGCCGCACCGCTCACGCCCGCGCCGGCGACGACGACCGGCCGTCCCTCCCAGTCGCCTGGTTCCGCACCGGTCACGGACTTGTTGCCCGGCCGCTGAGCGCGGGCGGCGTGCCCCGCCTCCGTGATCGGTGCAGCACGGGCGTCATCGGAGGGGACCCTGGGAGAGGTACTCGGCGTAGAAGACGCCGAGGCCGAAGGCGACCGCGAGCCCGGCGATGATCCAGAACCGGACGATGACCGTGTTCTCCACCCAGCCGGCGAGCTCGAAGTGGTGGTGCACCGGCGCCATGTTGAACACCCGCTTGCGGGTCAGCTTGAAGACGCTGACCTGCAGGATGACCGACAGCGTCTCCACCACGAACAGCCCGCCGAGGATGACGAGCAGCAGCTCGGTGCGCGTGACGATCGCGATGCCGGCGAAGGCGCCGCCGATGGCCAGCGACCCCGTGTCGCCCATGAAGATCTTGGCGGGCGAGGCGTTCCACCACAGGAAGCCGAAGCAGGCGCCCATCGCGGCCGCGGCCACCAGCGCGATGTCGAGCGGGTCGCGCGCCGAGTAGCACTGGGCGAGCTCGGGCTGCAGCACGCAGGAGTTGCGGAACTGCCAGAACCCGATCACCACGTACGCGGCGAAGACCATGATCGACGAGCCGGCCGCCAGCCCGTCGAGCCCGTCGGTGAGGTTCACGGCGTTCGAGGTCGCGGTGATGATGACGTAGGCGAAGATCACGAACCCGACGGAGCCGAGCGCGATGTTCTCGTAGTCGCGGATGAACGACAGCTGCGTCGACGCCGGCGTCAGCCCGGCGTCGTTCTCGAACCGCAGCGCGCCGATCGCGAAGGTCACGCCCACGACGAACTGGCCGATGAACTTGGCTGCGGCGTTGAGCCCGAGCGAGCGCTGCTTGCGGATCTTGATGAAGTCGTCGAGGAACCCGACCAGCCCGAGCCCGGTCATGAGGTACAGCACCAGCAGCGCGCTCGCGGTCGGTCCGCGGTTGGGCTGCCCGATGACGAGCAGGTGCGCGACGGTGTAGCCGACGAGCGTCGCACCGATGATGACGGCGCCGCCCATCGTCGGGGTGCCGCGCTTGGTGGCGTGGCTGCTCGGCCCGTCCTCCCGGATCTCCTGGCCGTAGCCGCGCCGCCGGAACAGCCGGACCACCGCCGGGGTGCACAGCAGCGACACGACCAGCGCGGTCATGGCCGCGACGAGGACGCTCCTCACGAGGCCGTCACCTGCTGCACCGGGTCGGCGAGCAGCGCCTCGGCCACCCGCTCGAGACCCGCGGAGCGGGACGCCTTCACCAGCACGACGTCACCTGGCCGCAGCTGCTCGCGCAGCAGCGCCACGGCGGCGTCGACGTCGGGGACGTGCGCCGACTCCTCGCCCCACGAGCCCTCGAGCACGGCGCCGGCGTGGATGCCGCCGGCCGCGTCGCCGACGACGACGAGTCGGCTGACGTCGAGCCGCACGACGAAGCGGCCGAGGTCCATGTGCGCCTCGCGCTCGGCCTCACCGAGCTCCGCCATGTGCCCGAGCACCGCCCACGTGCGCCGGGTCTTGCCGCGCGAGAGGACGGCGAGCGTCTTGAGCGCCGCACGCATGGAGTCGGGGTTGGCGTTGTAGGCGTCGTTGACGACCGTGACCCCGTCGGCCCGCTCCGTGACCTCCATGCGCCAGCGGCTGGCCGCCGTCGCCGAGCCGAGGAGCTCGGCGAGCCGGTCGAGGTCGGCGGTCACCCCATGGGTGAGGACGACGGCGGCCACGGCGGCGGCGTTGAGCGCGCTGTGCTCGCCGCGCAGCTGCAGGCGGACCGGCACGTCGCCGTCGGACGTGACGAGGCGGAAGTGCGGCCGTCCGTCCTCGTCGACCTCCAGGTCCGCGAGGCGCACGTCGGCCGCCGGCGCCGTGCCGTACGTGACGACCTGCGCGCCCGCCGGGGCGCGGTCGCGCATCCCGAGCACCCGGTGGTCGTCGGCGTTGAGCACCACGAGCGCCGGCCGGTCGCCGTGTGGCGCGACCGCGTCGACCAGCTCGCCCTTGGCCCGCGCGATGCCCTCGGGCGAGCCGAACTCGCCGAGGTGCGCGCTGCCCACGTTCAGCTCGACGGCGACGTGCGGGCGCGCCAGGCCGCACAGGAAGGCGATGTGCCCGACCCCGCGGGCCGAGTACTCCAGCACCGCGACGCGCGTCCCGGGCGTGCGGTCGAGCAGGGTGAGCGGAAGGCCGAGCTCGTTGTTGAACGAGCCCTGAGGGGCGAGCACGTGCGCGTCGCCCAGCAGCCCCCGCAGCACGTGCGTCAGCAGGTCCTTCGTGGACGTCTTGCCGCTGCTGCCGGTGATACCGACCGTCCAGGGCTGGTCGGCGGCGAACGTGCCCGCGGCCACGGCCTGCAGCCCCTCGAGCGGGTCGGGGACGACCAGGCACGGAAGTGCCTCGAGCCGCCGCGCGCACAGCACCGCGACGGCACCGGCGTGCACGGCGGCCGGCGCGTGGTCGTGACCGTCGGTGCGCACGCCCGGCAGCGCCACGAACAGCGCCCCGGGAGCCGCGGTGCGGCTGTCGGCGGTCACCGACGTGACGACGGCGCTCGGCTCGGCGCCGGCGAGTTCGGCCTGTGCCAGCCGGGCCGCGTCGGCGACGGTCAGCGGGATCACGGAGCGCCCACCGCTATCTGCTCGATGGCGGTCCGCAGGACCTCGCGGTCGTCGAACGGCGTCACGACGCCCGCCACCTCCTGACCGGTCTCGTGTCCCTTGCCGGCCACGACGACGGCGTCGCCCGGCCCGGCGGCACGGACCGCGAGCCCGATCGCCACCCGCCGATCGGGCTCGACCGTCGCTCCGGGTGCGCCGGCGGCCATCTCGCGCAGGATCGCGAGCGGGTCCTCACTGCGCGGGTTGTCGCTGGTGAGGATCGCGACGTCGGCGCCCGACCGCGCCGCGGCACCCATGAGCGGCCGCTTGGCGGCATCGCGGTCGCCGCCGCAGCCGAGCACCACGACCACCTTCCCGCTCGTCACCGACCGGACCGTCTCGAGAAGCGTCGTCACGGCCTCGGGTGTGTGGGCGTAGTCGACGACGGCGAGGAACGGCTGGCCGGCGTCGACGCGCTCCATCCGCCCCGGCACGCCGTCGAGAGCGGCCACGCCGTCCGCGGCACGGTCGAGGTCGACGCCCGACTCCGCCAGCGCGGCGAGCGCCAGCGCGGCGTTCGCGACGTTGAAGGCACCCGGCAGCCGCACCCGGCCGTGGACGCTCCTGCCGGCACCGGTGAGCGTGAAGGTGCTGCCCTCGCCGCGCAGCTCGACGTCGGTGACGCGCCAGTCGGCGCCGGCACCGGTCGTGCTCAGCGTGGAGACCGGGACGGTGGCGCCGGCCGCGATGCGCCGGCCGGCGTCGTCGTCGACGCAGACGACGGCGCGGCGCGACCGGGCCGGGGTGAACAGCTGCGCCTTGGCCGCCTCGTACTCGGCCATGTCGGCGTGGAAGTCCAGGTGGTCCTGCGAGAGGTTCGTGAACAGCGCGGTGTCGACGACGAGACCGTCGACGCGGCCGAGCGCGAGCGCGTGGCTGCTGACCTCCATGGCGACCGCCGTGGTGCCGCGCTCGCGCATCACGGCGAGCAGCGCCTGCAGGTCCGGCGCCTCGGGGGTGGTGCGCACGCTCGGCAGGACGTCGTCGCCGATCCGGGTGCAGATCGTGCCGACGAGCCCGGTCGCGTGCCCCGCGGCGCGCAGCCCGGCCTCGAGCAGGAACGCCGTGGTCGTCTTGCCGTTCGTGCCGGTGACGCCGAGCACGAGCAGGTCGGCGGCGGGGTCGTCGTGCACCCACCCGGCGACGGCCCCGAGCACGCGGCGCGGGTCGTCGGCGACGAGCACCGGCAGTCCGGTGGCCGCGGCCCGATCGGCGCCGGCCTGGTCGGTGAGCACGGCAGCGGCGCCGAGGTCCGCGGCCTGCTGGACGAAGTCGGCTCCGTGCGCCCGCGCGCCCGGGAGGGCGGCGTACAGGTCGCCGGGCTGGACGGCACGGGAGTCGAGCGTGCAGCCCGACACGCTGACGCCGTCGACCGGCCCGCGGGCGGTCAACCCGACCACGGCGTCGAGCAGCTCCGGCAGCGGCCGGTGCGGCGCCGAGCGCGGTCGCACCGGGGGTCCCGCGGGCGGTGCGGACGGCGAGCCGGGCGCGCCGTCGGGGGTCGCGGGCACGGCTGGCACGCTACAGCGGGTCGCTCTCGCGGAGCCGGAGGCGCGGCGCGGGCGTGCCGGTCGGCGGGACCTGCTGGTTCGACAGCGCGTACGCCATGATGTCGCGGAACACCGGCGAGGCGATCACGCCGCCGTAGTAGCCGTTGCGCGGGTTCTGCACGCTGACCGAGACCACCAGCCGCGGGGCGTCGGCCGGCGCGAACCCGACGAAGCTCGCGGTGTAGCCGCTGTAGCCGCCGCCGACCGCGCGACGCGCCGTGCCGGTCTTGCCGGCGACGCGGTAGCCGGGGATCGCCGCGTTCTTCGCCGTGCCGCCCTCGCCGGTGACGCCCTCGAGCATCCCTCGCAGCTGCGCCGCCACCTCGGGGGAGATGACGCGCTGCTGCCGCGGCTCCGGACCGGGGCGGACGCTGCCGTCGGGCTCCTGCGTGCCCTTCACCACGTGCGGCGCGATCCGCACGCCGCCGTTGGCCACCGTGGCGTACACCGACGCCATCTGCACGCCGTTGACCGCGTAGCCCTGGCCGATCGGGTGCGTGCCGTAGTCGGTGCCCGACCACTCGCTCTCCGGCCGCAGGATGCCGGCGCTCTCGCCGGGCAACCCGATGCCGGTCCTCGAGCCGATGCCGAAGCGCGCCAGCATCTCGTGGATCTTCGGGCCGCCGACGGTCTGGGCGGCGAGGATGGTGCCGACGTTGCTCGACTCGACCATGACGCCGGTCAGCGTCATCCGCTCGGTCGGGTGCCCGTGCGAGTCGCTGAACGTCTTGTTCGACACGCGGAGGGTGTCGGGGACGGTGAGCACCGAGTCGGGCGTGAGCGTGCCCGCCTCGAGCGCCGCTGCCGCGGTGATGACCTTGCCGATGGAGCCGGGCTCGAAGACGTCGGTGACGGCGCGGTTGCCCCGCAGCTCGGCCGGTGCCTCGCTGAACCGGTCGGCGTCGAAGGTCGGCACGCTGGCCAGCGCGAGCACCTCACCGGTGCGCACGTCCATGACCGTGGCGGTGCCGCTCTCGGCGTTGACCTCCTGGATCTTGCGCGCCAGCACGTCCTGCGCGTACCACTGCAGGTCGCGGTCGAGGGTCAGCTGGACGTCGCGGCCGGGCACGGGCTCCTGGAGCGTCCGCTGGCCGTTCGGGATCACCCGGCCGGACCCGTCCACCTCCGCCGTCGAGCGGCCGTCCTCGCCGGCCAGCACCGAGTCCGCCGCGAGCTCGACGCCGCCCGCGCCCACCATGCCACCGGTGTCGTCGAGCGAGGTGAACCCGAGCACGTTCGCCGCCAGGTCGCCACCCGGGTGCACCCGCTTCGGCTCCGACAGCACCCCGACGCCGACCAGGCGCAGGTCGCGCACCCGGTTGCCGAGCTCGGGGTCGAGCCCCCGGGCGAGGTAGACGAAGCCGGAGCAGGCCATCGGGTCCTGCGGGGTGCACGTGCCGGTGGTGCGCAGCGGACGCTCGAGCTTGTCGCGCAGCTCCGCCACGGGCAGGTCGAGCACCGGGGCCAGCGCGCGCGCGATGCCGGCGGGGTCGCAGGGGCGCTCGGCGTCGAGCCGGCACGGCCGCTGCTCCTGGGCCCGGGCGATGGTCCTCGGCTCGGCGTAGACGGCGCGAGCATCGACCGACAGCGCCAGGACCTGCCCGTTGCGGTCGGTGATGGCGCCGCGCGGTGCGAGCAGCGTCGTGGTGCGCAGCCGCTGCTCCACCGCCTGGTCCGCGTACGCCTCGGCCGACACGCCCTGCAACCACACCAGCCGGCCCGCCACCAGGCTGAGCAGCACGAGCACGCCGAGCAGGCCCACGCGCAGTCGCACGCCCTGGTGCCCGAGCCGGACCTGCCGGCGGCGTGGCGGGCGGCGCCCCGGGGGACGGCCGCCGCGGCCGTCGGCCGGCCGTGCGGCTCGGGAGCCTCCGCTGGGCGCCGCACCGCGGGCTCGCGACGACCCGGCCGTGCCGTCCGCACGCCGCACCGCGCGGGCACCCGGCTCGGCCGAGCGCGGAGTGCGGGTGGACGGCGACGACCGGCCTGCCGCTCGCTCCCCCCTGCCGGCACCCGACGTCGCCGGCGACCGCTCCGGCCGGTCCCGGCGCTCCGACCGGTCCGGCCGCGCCGAGCGGTCCGGCCGCGCCGTCGACGCCGGTCGCCCGGAGCGACCCTCGCCACGTGCGGCGCGGTCCCGATCGCGCGACGACGGGCGGGCCGGCCGGTCCGACGGCGGCACGCGGGAGCTCACCGGCCCGGGTCCGGCGGCGCCGGCGCGGGCGGCGCGGGCGGCGCGGGCGGCGCGGGCGGCGCCTGCGCCGGCACCTCGGCGCCGAGCACCTTGCCGTCCGACAGCCGCAGGAACGCCGGCGTCCCTGCCGGCACCATGCCGAGCTCGCGGGCACGCGCGGCGAGGTTGCGCGGCGTGCGCAGCGTCTCCACCTCGCGGGCCAGCTCCTGCTCGCGGTCGGCGAGCGCCTTGCCCTCCGCCTGCAGCGAGTGCAGCCGGAAGGCGTCCTGCGCCAGCACGGTGTTGAGCGCGAGGAGCCCGAGCAGGCCACCGGCGAGCAGCAGCACGACCAGGGTGATGAACGGCGCCCGCGGGGCTCCGGAACGCACGTCCGGCACCAGGCGCAGCACCGCGGCAGGAGCGCCGCCGACCCGCCGGCCGACCTGAGCAGCGCCCGACGCGACCGCGCTCACGCCGCCGCCCGGACGCGCTCGGCGGCCCGCAGCCGCACGGAGGCCGCCCGCGGGTTGGCCGCGACCTCGTCCGCGGGTGCCTTCTCGGCTCCCCGCACCAGCAGCCGAAGCTCGGGCTGCGCCGTCAGAGGGACGAACGGCAGCTCGACGGGGACGTCGGTGGTCGACCGTGCGAGCAGCGCGGCCTTCACGATCCTGTCCTCCAGCGACTGGTAGCTCAGCACGACGAGCCGTCCTCCGACCGAGAGCATGTCGATCGCAGCCGGGATCGCGCGGCGCAACACGCCGAGCTCGTCGTTCACCTCGATGCGCAGTGCCTGGAACGTCCGCTTCGCCGGATGCCCACCGGTCCGTCGGGTCGCGGCCGGGATCGCGGAGCGGACCAGCTCGGCCAGCCGGGCCGTACCGGTGAAGGGCTCCCGGGCGCGCTCACGCACGATCGCGTCGGCGATGCGGGCGGCGAAGCGCTCCTCCCCGTACTCGCGCAGCACCCGGGCGAGCGCCCGGGCGTCGTAGCCGTTGACGACGTCGGCCGCCGTCCGCCCGCGGCTCGGGTCCATCCGCATGTCCAGCGGGGCGTCCTGGGCGTAGGCGAAGCCGCGGTCGGCGCGGTCGAGCTGCAGCGAGCTCACGCCGAGGTCGAACAGCACGCCGTCGACGTGCGGCAGGCCCAGGCGCCCGAGCACGGCGGGCAGCTCGTCGTAGACGGCGTGCACCAGCGAGGTCCGCTCGGCGTGCGGCGCCAGCCGGTCGGCACTGCGGCGCAGCGCCTCGGGGTCGCGGTCGAGCCCGACCAGGCGGGCCCGGGGGGCCGCCTCCAGCAGCGCCTCGGCGTGCCCGCCCATGCCGAGCGTGCAGTCGACGACGACGCGCGGGCGGTCGCCCTCCGGCTCGCGCCGCGCCGCGGGCGCGAGCAGCCCGACGACGCGCTCGAGCAGGACCGGCACGTGGGCCGGCCGGTCCTCGGAGTGCTGGGAGTCCATGCGGGGAGGCTGACGCGGTCAGGCCAGCAGCGACAGGGCCGCCGAGACGGCGCCGGCCAGCCCGACGGTGACGGCGAGCGACAGCACGAGCAGCAGCAGGCTCTCGCGGACCTCGGCGCTGAGCCGGTCGTCCCCGGGGTGGCCTGCGCCGGCAGCGGTGCGCGGGGCGGGAACCGCCGGAGGGCCGGCGGTGGTGACCGCGGGCGCCAGCGCGGCGGACGACGTCGGGGCGGTTGCTGGTGCGTCCATGGTTCGACCCTCTCGACGGCCGTGCGGCCGGGTGGTGGTGCGGGCGGGGGCGGGG
>DATMJH010000283.1:0-12153 GCA_035554015.1 Mycobacteriales bacterium | reverse complement strand
GGCCGGGCGGGCCCGCTGCACGGAAGGCCACTCTAACCGTCGGCGCCGGCCGGTCGTGAGCGGCGCGCCGCCGGCCGCGCGGACGCAGCCCGTGCGCACAGCGCCAGCGTGGCGGGCACCGCGACGAGCAGCGCGAAGGCGGGCACCGCGGGGCCGCTGTCGTTGACGACGAACCCGACCGCCGCGACCAGCCCGACGGCGAGCACGCCGTGCCGCCAGGCCGGCGCGACGTCGAACGCTTCGCGCAGCGGCTCCGGCGGGCGCAGCACCAGCCACACCGCCGCGGCGACGACGGCCGGCAGCAGCGCCGTGACGGCGTTCGCGAGCAGCAGGTCGGTGATGGCGGCCGCCTTGCGCTCGAGCACCGCGCCCGCGGTGCCGTCACGGACCTGCTCGACGAACCGCCCGAGATGGGTCCGGCGGTCGGCCGGCCGGGAGAAGTCGACCAGCGCGAACAGCGTGACCAGGGCGGCCCCGCCGAGCCCCGCCGCCGCGAGCCGCAGCAGGGTCACCCGGCGGCTCGACCGCAGCATGGCCAGCAGCGCGACACCGGGGACTAGGGCGAGCACGCCACCGACGTCGCTGCCGAACGGCGGCGCACCCGCCACCAGCACGGCGACGGTGCCTCCCGCGACGACGGTCTGCAGGGCCCGCCGGGGCGGGCACCCGCTCGTCAGCCCGGCCAGCGCGAGCAGCGTCGAGGTCGCCAGCACGCCGAAGGCGACGTTGCCGATGCCGGCGAACCGGCCGGCGACCAGCGGTGAGTAGCCCGCCGGCGCGTCGACCTGCAGCCGGGCGCCGGTGAGCAGGTCGACACCGAGGACGAGCGCCAGCGCCCCGGTGACGAGCGTGGCGGGGCCGACCACCCCGGGCGCCCGCCGGGCCAGCGCCGCGGCAGCGATCGCGGCGAGCGCGCTGACGGCGAGCAGGGCGACGAGCGGTGACGGCGTCCGCCACCAGGGCAGCACGCCAGCGAGGTACGACCCGGCCACCGCACCGACCGCCCCGAGCCCGGCCGTCTCGGCGACCCGCCACGAGCGGCGCAGGAGCGCCAGCGCCGCACCCGCGACGAACCCGCCCAGCAGGACGACGAAGAACGGGACCCAGGCCGTGCGGGCCGCGACGGCGCGGCGGTCGAGGTCGGCCAGCTCCGCGGGGGTCAGGTCGGCCTCGACCGGTCGCCACGGCCGGCCGATCATGCTGCGGGGAGTGTGGATGCCGAGCAGGTCGAGCACCGTGGGCGCGAGGTCGACCAGCTGCACGTACGGCGTCCGGCGGGTCGACGCCGAGCGCAGGCCTCCCTCGCCGAACGAGGGCCCGGCGGCCAGCGCGACGTGCAGGTGCGCCCGGTCGTCCTCCGGCGCGCCGGACAGCCCGGCCACCAGCAGCGTGCTGTCCTGCCTGCGCTCGGCCTCGAGGTCGGACACGAGCGCGTCGACCGCCGCCGCCGCGGCGGCCCGGCCCGTGTCGTCCCCGGAGACGGTCGGCGCTTCGACGAGCAGCACGGGGCAGGCCCGCGCCGGGTCGCCGCCGGCCAGCCGCGCGCCGTCGCCCGACGCCGCCAGGCACAGGCCGGCGTCGCGCAGCGCGGCGGCGAGCGCGTCGACCTCCGCGGCGTCGCGGGTGGCACGGTTGCGCTCGGTGAGCACCTGCAGGTCGACGTCGTCGAACGGCGGCGTGCGGCAGCGCAGCCCGAACGCCTCGGCACGGGCACCCGCACCGACGGTGAGCCAGCCGTCGGCGGGGCAGCTGCGCTCGGGCAGGGCGCGCACCGACAGCGCGCCGACCGCGGAGGTCCGGGCGAGGCGGTCGAGCGTGGGCGTGCTGAAGGGGTCGACGTCCTGCCAGCGCAGCCCGGGCGCGCCGACGACGACGACGGTGCTGCCGGCGACGTCGGCCGGCGCGGGAGCCTCCTGGGCAGCCGCCGGCGGCACTGCCAGCAGCCCGAGCAGGCCGGCGAGGCCGAGCAGGCCGGCGAGGCCGACGAGCAGCGCCCGCCTCATCCGAGCAGCTCCGCGTACAGCGCCGCCGCCTGCGCGACGGCGTCCGCCTCGTCGGGCCACGTGGCCGCGACCGCACGACCGCGCGCGGCGAGCGTGGCAGCCTCCACCGGGTCGTCCAGCAGCCGGCGGACGGCCCGGCCGAGGGCGTCGGGGTCACCGGGCGGCACGAGCACCGCCCCGTCACCGACCAGGCCGGGCAGCCCGCCAACCGCGGTCGCGACCAGCGGACGGCCCGCGCGCAACGCCTCCTGGGCGGTCAGCGAGCGCGCCTCCCACACCGACGGGAGGACGACGACGTCCGCGACGGCGTAGAGATCGCCGACGTCGTCGCGCCGGCCGAGCCAGCGCACCTGCGGCGCGGCCGCCCGCAGCTCGGCCTCGAGCGGCCCGTCGCCGGCGACCGCGACGACAGCCTCGCCGAGGTGCGGCAGCGCGCGCACCAGCACGTCGTAGCCCTTCTGGGGGTGGAGCCGGCCGACGGCCAGGACGAGCGGCGAGCCGAGCCCCGGGTCGCGCCCGGTGAGGGTCGGCGGCGGTGGCGCGACGGGCGCCGGCCGCACGTCACGCGCGCCGGCGGCCCGGGCCCGGGCCGCGAGGTCGTCGGAGGCGGCCAGCACGACGTCGGCCCGGCGGGCGACGAGCCGCTCCAGCGCCGCCCCCGTCCGGCCCGCGCCCGGGTTGTGCCAGCTCGACACGACCGGCGGGCCGCTCGCCAGCACGGCCAGCGCGGAGGCGCGCAGCCCGTGCGCGTGCACCAGGTCGACGCGCACCGAGGCCCGGCGCAGCGCGCGCAGCGCCCGCGCGTCCCGCACCGGGTTCGGCGAGCCGCCGACGGCGACCTCGACGTGGTCGGCGAAGCCGAAGACCGCCTGGGTCGACGCCGGCGCCGCCACCTCGACCCGCATGCCGCGCTCCCGCAGACCCGCGGCGAGCGAGCGGACGTGCACCCCGACGCCACCGGCGCTCGTCCCGAGCACCAGCAGCACGCGCCGGCCGTCGAGCCGCACGCCGGGTCCGGGCCGGCCGATCGCCCGGTCAGCCACCGAGCACGCTCCGCACGCCGCCCGGGTCGAGCAGCCGCACGGCGGCCAGGTGCACTCCGGCAGCCACGACCGCGAGCATCGCACCGGACAGGACGGCCGCCGGCAGCGAGCGCTCGTCCCCGACCGGCAGCACGGCCGCGACGGCGACGGCGGCCAGCCCCCCGACCGCTCCGGCGGCCAGCGCGCGTCGGGCCCCGGCGAGCGCCGGCCCCCCCGTGCGGCGGTGGAGGGCAGCCAGAAGCCACAGCCCGCCGACCGTCATGCCGATGCTGTTGCCGACGCCGAGCAGCACGACGCGATCGGCGTCGGGCAGCGTCGCGACGAGGACGAGGTCCGCGACCGCCACGGTGAGCCAGCCGGCGACGGTGCCGACTGCGGCGTCGCGGCCGGCGTGCCGGGCGTACAGCGCGCGGGACAGCAGCGCCACGAGCGCGTACCCGACCAGGCCGGGCGCGAAGGCCACCACCGCGCGGGCCAGCTCGTCGGCACCGGCTCCGGCACCCGGCGCGCCCTCCAGCAGCACGATCGCGGCGGGCACGGCCGTCGCGGCGAGCACCGCCGCGGCACCGGTCGCCACGACCGCCACCGCCCGCAGCGCGCGGCTGGCGACCGCGCCGTACTCCGCGTCGTCGCCCGCCTCGGCGCTGGCCGACAGACGGGGGAAGGCGCTGGTCGCCAGCGGCACGGCCAGCACGGCCCACGGCACAAGGAACAGCGCCGTCGCGACGACGAACACGACGACCGATCCCTCGGGGCCACCGGCTGCCAGCCGCAGCGCCACGACGAGCGCCAGCTGCTGCGCGGCGAGGGCCGCCACACCGGCGCCGGCGAGCGCCCGAGCACGGCCGGCGACGCCCTCGGGGAAGCGCAGCGCCGGCCGCAGCCGCAGGCCGGTCGCGCGCAGCGGCACCACCAGGCTGAGAGCGAGCACGGCGACGCCGAGCGTCGTCCCGACCGAGAGCGCGAGCTCCTGACCCGTCGTCAGGCCGCCGAGCGCCCCGGTCGGGCCCTGCGCCGCGTAGAGCAGGTAGGCCGCGATCACCACGACGCTCGACAGCAGCGGCGCGAGCGCCGGGCCGGTGAAGCGGCGGTCGGCCTGCAGCACGCCGGTGAGCACGACGGCGACTCCGTACAGCACGACCTGCGGCGCGAACACCCGCAGCATCCTCGTGCCGACCTCGACGGCGCCCGCGCAGGCCGGGTCACTGCCGAGCACACCGCGCACCAGCAGCGGGGCCGCGAGCGCCACCAGCAGCGCCACCGGGACGAGCACGACCAGGGCCCAGCCGAGCAGCGCGCCGGCCGTGCGGCCGGCGGTGTCGCGCTCACCGCGGCCCAGCGCCCCGGCCAGCACGGGCACCGCGACGCCGGCGAGCGCGCCCCCCGCCACCACCTCGAACACCACGTTCGGCACCGCGTTGACGGCGGAGTAGACGTCACCCACGCACGTGGGCCCGACCGCGCGGCCGAGCACCGCCGTGCGGCCGAACCCGACGACGCGCGCCGCCACCGTGACCAGGGCGATGCCGGCGGCGGCACCGAGCAGCCCGGAGCCCAGGCGGGCCGGGCTCACGGCAGCCGGCCCAGGCGGTCGACCGCCCGCAGCGGCGGCACCGCGTCGATGACGCGCGTGAACGAGACGACCTCGCTGGCAGCGGTCAGCCCGACGAGGACGGCGAGCGCCCCGCCCCGCCGACGCCGGGAGCCCAGCCGGCGGGCGGCGGCGAGGCCGAGCACCGCGCCCAGCGCGTTGGCGCCGCCGTCACCGAGCATCGCCCGCTCGGCCAGGTCGGCCGGCAGGAGCGCAGCAGCGACCGCCGCTGTGCCGGGCTCGTCGACGACGAGCGAGCTGGCGAGGGCCACCTTCAGCGCGCGGCCGGCGAGCCGTGCCGCGAGAAGGCCGGTGACACCGATCCCTGCGACCTTGACCGCTCCCGTGGTCAGCTGCCCGCGCGCGGCGGCCTGCGCGTGCCCGCGCAGGCCCTTGCTCGCCCGCTGGTCGGGCCGCCCCCCGACGAGGTCGTCGTACACCCCGACCGCGCCGGCGCCGAGCGCCGCGACCGCGCCGGCGGCGCCGGTCGAGGCGGTGAGCCCGGCCGCGGTCGCTGCGACCGGGCCTGCCAGCAGCGTCACCGGGCCGCCGCGGTGGTTGACCCGCTCCCAGCGCTGCGAGCCGCCCGGTGGCCGGGCGGCGAAGGCGCGGGTGAGGGCGACCGTCAGTGCGGCACCGGCGGCCGCCCGGACGGTCCGCCGCATGCGTCAGCCGCCGTCGGCCGGCTCGCCGGTCGGCACCGGGCCGGACGCGCCCTGCCGGGCGCCGTAGCGGCCGGCGCCGCCCTGCAGCTGCTCCCGCAGCGCCAGCACGACCGCCACCTGGCCGACCGCCCGGTCGGCGTTGTCGACCGTGGAGATCTGCCCGTCCCGCTCGCCGTCGCCGCGCAGCGCGTGAACCAGGCCGCCCTCCTCCACAGATGCCGCGGGCCCGGCCACCACGGCACCGGCACTGCGCGCGTCGAGCTCGGCGGCGATGTCGAGCAGCGCCTCGAGCGCGTCCTCGTCCCGCTCCTCCTGGTCGTCGGGCGCGTCGTCGGCGACGAGCACCGCGAGCGTCGCAGGGGTCAGGTCCTCCGCGTCCTCGAGCGAGACCAGCTCCGCCTCCTCGAAGGCGGGCACCACCTGCGCCGCGGCGTCCGCGTCCGGCGCGTCGCCGTCGGGCTGTTGCAGCAGCACGGCGCCGAGGACGGCGCCGGCGCGCCGGGCCGCGGAGCCCTCCGGCAGGTCGACGCCGGCCGGCACCACGGTCGCGAGCAGGTCCTCGACGAGCTGCGTGGACTCCGGCTCGAGCAGCGCCGGCTCGAGCCGCAACCGGCCGGTGACCGCGCCGCCGGCGTCCCGGACCATGTCGCCGACCTGCTCGACGACGCGGGTCTCGGCACCCGGCGCCTGCACGAGCAGCACCCGCTGGCCGGACAGCTCTCCACCGACCAGCGCGTCGGCCTTGGCGCGCACCAGGTCGTCGGCGGTGCCGACGTCGGTCTGCAGGTCACGGACCTCGCTCTCGAGCGCCCGCTTGTCGCCGATGAGCCCGGAGTTGCTGCGGCGCAGACCCTCCAGCACCGGCCCGTTGAGCGCCGTCGTGCCGACGACGACGCCGACCGCCAGCGCGAGGAAGATAGCGATGATCGAGACGAGGTGGTACCGGAAGTCGATGATGATGCTGTCCTTGCGGGAGGGGCGGGCTAGAACAGGCCCTCGAACCAGAACCGGACGTCGGCCCACCAGTCGGCGACGAGGTCGCCGTAGGCCTGGCCGGCCGAGGAGACGTAGACCGCCGCGGCCATGGCGGCGACCGTGGCCAGCACGAGCAGCAGCAGCGACCAGACCGAGATCTGCCGCCGGTAGAGCCGGCTGACGCCCTTGGCGTCGACGAGCTTGCCACCCACGCGCAGCCGGGTCAGGAACGTCGAGGCCATGCCCTGGCGGCCCTTGTCGAGGAACTCCACCAGCGTCGCGTGCGTGCCGACGGCGACGATGAGCGAGGCGCCCTTCTCGTCGGCGAGCAGCATCGCGACGTCCTCGCTGGTGCCCGCCGCGGGGAAGACGACCGCGGGCACGCCGAGGTCCTGCACGCGCTGCAGCCCCGGCGCACGGCCGTCGGCGTAGGCGTGCACCACGACCTCGGCGCCGCAGGTGAGCGCCTCGTCGGTGACGGAGTCCATGTCGCCGACGACGAGGTCGGGCGCGAGACCGGCCTCGAGCAGCGCGTCGGCCCCGCCGTCGACGCCGAGCAGCACCGGCCGGTACTCGCGGATGTAGGACCGCAGCACGGCGAGGTCCTCGCGGTAGTCGTAGCCCCGCACGACGATGAGGACGTGCCGGCCCTCGAGCCGGGTGCGGATGTCCGGCACGCCGACGCCGTCGAGGAGCAGGTCGCGCTCCTTGAGCAGGTACTCCATGGTGTTCGCCGCGAACGCCTCGAGCTGGGTGGCCAGGCCGGCCCGGGCCTCTGCCATCGCGGCGCCGACGGTCTCCGCGTCCTGGGTGTCGCCGGCGACGAGGAACTGCTCCCCGCGGTAGAGCGCGCCGTCGTGGACGCGCACGAGGTCGCCCTCCTCGACCATGCCGAACACCTCGGTGCCCACGGCGTCGAGCAGCGGGATGCCGGCGGCCATGAGGATCTCGGGCCCCAGGTTCGGGTAGCGCCCGCTGATGCTGGGCGCCGCGTTGACGACCGCCGCGGCGCCGCACGACACGAGCGCGTCGGCGCTGACCCGGTCGATGTCGACGTGGTCGATGATCGCGATCTCGCCGGGCCGCAGCCGCGTCGTCAGCCGCTTGGTGCGACGGTCGAGCCGGGCGACGCCGACCACGCCCGGCAGACCCTCGACCGGGCGGTTGCGCCGCAGGGTGTTGGCCAGCCTCATCGCGTCGAGTCTGCCAGAGGAGCCGCCCACGGGTGGTCAGGCGCGCGGCGGCGCGGGCGGTCGGGCGAAACGTCAGGAGGAGCGGCCGGGCCGCACGGCCGGGCGGGCGGTCAGGCGGGCGGTCAGGCGGAGGTCTGGTCGGCCAGCCAGTCCTCGATCTCCCGGATGCCGCGGGCGGCCTCGACGCGCACCGTCCGCGGGCTCGGCACCAGCGGCGTCAGACCCGCCGGCGGCGCGTCGTCGGCGGGCAGCGGCGGCAGCCGCCGCTGCCGGGCCTGCTCGCGGCGGCGAGCGCGCTCGACCTCGCGACGGCGCCACAGCGCGGTGGCCTCACTGCGCGGGTCGCGTGCCTCGGCGGCGTCGCCCCGGCCCTGCCACACGCGAAACGCCGCGGCGAGCAGGGCGGCGAGAACGAGGACGAGCAGCAGTCCCACGGGGCACCTCCGAGGCCGGCGCGTCCGCCGGCGGCCGGAGCGGCGGCGGACGAGGTTGCCATCCTGCATCGGCACGCGAGCGCGCGGAGTGAAACCCCTCAGGCGGTCGCGTTCTGCGGCTCGCGCTGCGCCGAGGGGCCGCGCTGGTCGCGGGCGGCGGCGAGCAGCTCCTCGGCGTGACCGCGGGCCAGCCCGGAGTCGTGGCCGGCCAGCATGCGCGACAGCTCGACGACGCGCCCGGCGTCGTCGAGAGCCACGACGCCCGAGCGGGTGACCGTGCCGTCGTCGCTGCCCTTGACGACGAGCAGGTGCCGGTCGGCGAACGCCGCGACCTGCGGCAGGTGGGTGACGACGACGACCTGGTGGTCCCGCGCCAGCCGGGCCAGCCGACGCCCCACCTCGACCGCGGCCCGCCCGCCGACGCCGGCGTCGACCTCGTCGAACACCAGCAGGGGCACCGGGTCGCTGCCCGCGAGCACGACCTCGACGGCGAGCATGACGCGGGACAGCTCACCGCCGGAAGCGCCCTTCTGCAGCGCGCGCGGCGGGGCGCCGGGGTGCGGCACCAGCACGATCTCGACCTCGTCGACGCCGTGCGGGCCGGTCGCGAGGCGCCGCTCCCCCACGGGCAGGCCGTCGTCGGCGTCCCGCTGCGACACCTGGGCGACGACCCGGGCGTGCGGCATGGCCAGATCGGCCAGCTCGTCGGCGACCGCGTCGCCGAACACCTCCGCGGCCCGGGCGCGGGCCGCGGACAGCCGGCCGGCCAGGTCGGCGAGCTCGTCCTGCAGGCCGGCGATCTCGTCCTCGAGCGTGGCGACCCGGTCGTCCGCGCCGTCGAGCTCGAGCAGCCGCCGGGAGGCGCCGTCCGCCCAGGCGAGCACCCCGTCGACGTCCTCGGCGGCGTGCCGTCGGATCAGTGCGGTCAGGACGGCGAGCCGCTCCTGCGCCGCGGCCAGCCGCGCCGGGTCGGCGTCGACGCCGTCGGCGTAGCCGGCGAGGTCGGCGGCCGCGTCGGCGAGCAGGTGCCCCGCCTCGGCCAGCTGCCCGGCCAGCTCGGCGAGCGCCGGGTCGTGCGCCGACGCCGGCTCGAGCGCGCGACGGGCGGCGGTGACCAGCGCCAGCGCGTCGACGGCGTCGACAGCGGTCTCGTCACCGGTGAGCGCCTGCTGGGCCGAGGCGGCCGCAGCCCGCAGGTCGTCGGCGTGCGCCAGCCGCTCGATCTCCGCGGCCAGAGCCACGCCCTCACCGGGCTCCGGTGCGGCGGCCTCGATCTCGGCCAGGCCGAGGCGGAGCAGCTCGGCCTCGCGGGTGCGCTCCTGCGCGGCGGTGCGCAGCGCGTCGAGCTCGGCGCCGGCCTCCCGCCACCGGCGCCACCGCTGCTCCCAGGCCGCGCGCAGCTCGAGCACCGGCGCGCCGGCGAACCGGTCGAGCGCCGAGCGCTGCTCGGCCGGGCGCAGCAGCCGCTGCTGGTCGCTCTGCCCGTGGACGGCGAGCACGCCGGCGGCCAGCTCGCCCAGCACGCCGACCGGGACGGCGCGGCCGCCCACGTGGGCGCGCGAGCGCCCGTCGGCGTTCACCGCACGGCTCACGAGCAGCGCGCCGTCGTCGAGCTCAGCACCCGCTTCGAGCGCGCGCTCGACCGCAGCCGACCGGACCGGCAGGCACAGCCGGCCCTCGACGACCGCCCGCTCGGCGCCCGGACGCAGCCGACCCGCGTCGGCGCGGCCGCCGAACAGCAGCGACAGGCCCTGCACGACCATCGTCTTGCCGGCGCCGGTCTCGCCGGTGACGACGGTGAGGCCGGGGGCGAGCTCGAGCACGGCGTCCTCGATGACCCCGAGGCCCTGGATCCGCATCTCCTCGAGCACGGCTCCGAGACTAGAGCGGCCCGGCGACACCTCTGGGCGGCGCGCCGTCGGCCCGCTCCTTCGCGCCGCGCCAGCCCTCGACCGGCAGCGCGAACTTGCGGACGAGCGTGTCGGTGAACGTCTGCTCGTGCAACCGGGCGAGCAGCACCGGGTCGGAACCCGTGCGCACCTCCACCCGCGCACCGTGCGGCAGCGCGCGCGAGCGCCGGCCGTCGCAGGCGACGACGGCCTCCGACCCGGACGGCAGCACCTCCATCGCGACGACGGTGTCCGGACCGGTGACCAGGGGCCGGGCGAACAGGGCGTGCGCGCTGATCGGCACGATGAGCAGCGCCTCGACGGTCGGCCAGACAACCGGCCCCCCGCCGCTGAAGGCGTACGCCGTCGACCCGGTCGGCGTGCTGGCGACGACGCCGTCGCACCCCCACCGCGACAGCGGCCGGCCGTCGACCTCCAGCACCACCTCGAGCATGCGCTCGCGCTGGGCCTTCTCGACGCTGCACTCGTTGAGCGCCCAGCCGGTGTCGACCGGCTCGCCGTCGACGACGACCGTGACGTCCAGGGTGCTGCGCCGCTCGACGGTGTACTCGCGGGCCAGCACGTGCCCGACGGTGTCGTCGAGGGCCTCCACCTCCGCCTCGGCGAGGAAGCCGACGTGCCCGAGGTTCACGCCGAGCAGCGGAACGGCCGACTGGCGGGCCAGCTCGGCGGCGCGCAGGATGGTGCCGTCGCCGCCCAGCACGAGCACGAGCTCGGCGCCGTCGGCCGCGCCGCTGTCCCGGTCGCACACCCGCACGTCCTGGAGGCCGAGCTCACGAGCCTCCTCGGCCAGCGCGCGCACCTCGACGCCGGCCTCCCGCAGCCGGCGCACGACCCCCCGCGCGGCGTCGGCCGTCGCGGTGCGGCCGGTGTGCGCGAGGACGAGGACGGACCGGGTCACGGCGGGCAGACTCGCACGCCCGGCGCGGTCGCGGTCACCGCGGCCCCCGCTGGAGCGCCTCGTCGAGCGCGTCGTCGTCGAGCGGTGGTGCACCGCGGGCCAGCCACAGGAAGTACTCGACGTTCCCGCTCGGCCCGGGCAGCGGCGACGCGGTGACGCCCCGGACGCCGAGCCCGAGCCCGGCCGCCGCCCGGGCCACGCCGCGCACGGCGTCGGCCCGCAGCGCCGGGTCGCGCACGACGCCGCCGGCCGGCAGCCGCTCGCGGCCCACCTCGAACTGCGGCTTCACCATCGGCAGCAGGTCGACCTCCGGCGTGCCGCAGGCGAGCAGCGCCGGCAGCACGAGCGCCAGCGGGATGAACGACAGGTCGGCGACGACGAGGTCGACCGGCTGCCCGACCTGCTCGGGGGCGAGCGCGCGCACGTTCGTGCGGTCGAGCACCGTCACGCGCGGGTCGGTCTGCAGGGACCACGCCAGCTGCCCGTAGCCGACGTCGACCGCGACGACGTGCCGGGCGCCGCGTCGCAGCAGGACGTCGGTGAAGCCGCCGGTCGAGGCCCCCGCGTCGAGCGCGCGCCGGCCGGCCGGGTCGTAGCCGAGGGCGTCGAGCGCGCCGGCGAGCTTGTGCCCGCCGCGGGAGACGTACTGGTCGCCCGGCTCCTCGGTGACGACCAGCGGCGTTCCCGGCTCGACGGCGGTCGCCGGCTTGGTCGCCGGCGCGCCGGCGACCGTGACGCGGCCGCCGGCCACGAGCGCGGCGGCGTGCTCGCGGCTGCGGGCCAGCCCGCGCCGCACCAGCTCGGCGTCGAGCCGAGCCCGCCGGGGCAGGTCAGGCCTCGTCGACGGCGGCGAGCGCGTCCTGCAGCCGCCGGTGGACGGCGTCGAGGACGGCGACCCGCTCGGCGACCGGCAGCTCGGCGACACGGTCGAGCAGCCGCTCGGCCTCCTCGACGGCGGGGACGCGCGGCGGCGCAGGCGGTCCGGCGTGCCGCGCTGCCGGGTCCTGCGCTCGCGCGTGGGCACCCTCGTCGCCCGGTCCGGAGCCGGACGCGGGCGCCTGCTCCGCACCGGCGTCCGGGTGTGCAGCGCCGGGCACGGGGCTGTCGCTCACGGCTGTGCGTCCTTCCCTGCAGCGGCGCGCAGGGCGCGCACCTCGGCCTCCAGCGCGGACACCCGGGCGGCGAGTGCCGCCACCTCGTCGTCGGCGGCCAGCCCCATCCGGCCGAGCGCGCGGTCGACCTCGTAGCGCACGAGGGACGCGACGGCCTCGCGGTTCTGCCGCGACGACGCCAGCAGCTCCTCGGCCAGCTGCTGCACCTGCTCCGCGCGCGCCTCGCCGGACGCGACGAGGGCCTTGGCCGCCGCCGTCGCCCGCTGCCGGGTCACCTCGGTGAGCCCGACGGTCAGCGTCAGGTAGCCCGCGACCGCGTCCCGCAC
>DATMJH010000282.1:0-7438 GCA_035554015.1 Mycobacteriales bacterium | reverse complement strand
GCCTGGTAGATGGCGTCGATCGGTCCGAGGCCCATGGAGACCGTCGGGAACTCCCAGAAGTCCCGCATCAGCCGCGGGTGCGGGTAGCTCGGCAGCGACCCCTCTGCCCGCGACTCCTGCCGGAAGCCGTCGAGCTGCTCCATTGTCAGCCGGCCCTCGAGGTAGGCGCGGGCGTAGATGCCGGGGGAGGCGTGCCCCTGGAAGAAGACCTGGTCGCCCGACGACCCGTCCCCGCCCTCCTCGAGGCCCGCCTTGCCGCGGAAGAAGTGGTTGAAGCCCACCTCGTACAGCGACGCCGCGCTCGCGTACGTCGCGATGTGCCCGCCGACGCCGATCTCGGGTCGGTTCGCCCGAGACACCATGATCGCGGCGTTCCACCGGACGTAGGCGCGGATGCGACGCTCGACGTGCTCGTCGCCCGGGAACCAGGGCTCTCGCTCCGGCGGGATGGTGTTGATGTAGTCGGTGCTGCGCAGCGCGGGGACGCCGACGTTCTTCTCGCGGGCCCGCTCGAGCAGCTTGAGCATGAGGAACCGCGCCCGCTGCCGCCCGGCGCCCTCCACGACGGCGTCCAGCGACTCCAGCCACTCGGCGGTCTCGGCAGGATCGATGTCCGGCAGCTGGCTGGCCATGCCGTCGCTGATGACGGCGAAGCGCTCGCTGCCGGTCGGGGTGCTGGCGGTGGTCCGGTCGGGACTGCTCTGCGACACGCTGCTCCCTCGGGGCTCGGGGCCGGTCGGTCGTCGATCTGCGCCCATCCTTCCCCCTACCGGCCGGTAGTGACGAGAGGACCGTCGATGCGCACCGAGGTGATCACCGTCCGCACGGGCGGCCGGGAGCGGGTGCACGACCTGACGCCGGCCTGCCGGCGCTTCCTCGACGGGGCGATCGCCGGCTCCGGCGACGGCCTGCTCAGCGTCTTCGTGCCGCACGCGACGGCCGGCGTGGCGGTGCTCGAGCTGGGCGCCGGCTCCGACGACGACCTGCTGCTCGTGCTCGAGCGGCTGCTGCCGCGCGATCTGGCCTGGCGCCATCGGCACGGCTCTCCCGGGCACGGCCGCGACCACGTGCTGCCGGCGGTCGTCGCGCCGTCGGTGACGGTGCCGGTGGTCGACGGCGCGATGGCGCTCGGCACCTGGCAGTCGGTCGCGCTCGTCGACACCAACGTCGACAACGCCGAGCGGTCGGTGCGGCTGTCGTTCCTGCCCGGGTGAGCGCGCGGTGCCGCATCGGCCGGGTTACCGGGCCGGCGGCGGCACGGGGCACTTGCGCACACGACGGGGGTCCGGTGGACTGTCCGCCCTGGCCCCCCGCCGACGTGGCAGGGTGGCGCACACACCGGCGAGGGCAACGGGGAAGGGGAAGCTCGTGAGCACGTCCGCGGACTCCGCGGCGCAGCGTGGCCTGGCGGAGAAGCTGGGCATCTCGCCGGGCGCGGTCGTGCAGGTGGTCGGGCACGAGGGCACGGATGGCCTGGCGGTCGACCAGGAGCTGCTCGCCGACGTCGCCGCGCGCACCGGGAACGCGCTGATCATGGGAGACGACTCCGACGACGTCGTCGACGTCGTGCTGCTGTGGTGGCGCGAGGGTGACGGCGACCTCGTCGACGCGCTGGTCGACAGCCTCACCAACCTCGGCGACAACGGCGTCATCTGGCTGCTGACGCCGAAGGCCGGGCGAGAGGGCCACGTCGAGCCCAGCGACATCGAGGAGGCTGCGCCGACCGCCGGCCTGTCGAGCACCCGCAGCACCAGCGCCGCGCCCGAGTGGTCGGGCACCCGGCTCGTGTCGCCCAAGGCGGCGCGCAGCAAGTCGCGGCACTGACGCCGGAGCAGGCGCGGCTGCTGCTCTCGCCCGCGGGGCGCGAGGCGGTCTCGGCGGCGGCGGCTCTCGACCTGGCGCCGTCGGCACGGCTGCGTTCCGCCGAGCAGGTGCGCGCGCTCGCCGGCCCGGTGCTGGGTCCGCTGGCGCTCGAGCAGGCGCTGCTGCGCGACCGGGCGCGGGCCAAGCACCCTCGCGGTGCGCAGCTGTGGTGGACGCCGGACGCGCTGGAGCAGGCGACGTCGGCGCCGGTCGCCGCCTGGCGGGCGCGGCGCTACCGGGGCCCGGTGCTCGACCTGTGCTGCTCGGTCGGCGGCGACCTGCTCGCGCTGCCGGACGGCTCGGTCGGCGTCGACCTCGACGAGGCTCGGCTGCTGCTCGCGCGCGAGAACGCGGCGGCCCTCGACCGCGACGTCCGGCTGGTGAACGCCGACGCGACCCGGCTGCGGCTCGGCGGCCGGCACGACGTGTTCGTCGACCCGGCGCGACGCGCCGGCGGGCGGCGGGTGTTCGACCCGCGCGCGTACGCGCCGGCTCTCGACGTCGTGCTCGGGTGGCGGTCGGCCGTGCGCCGGCTCGGCGTCAAGGTGGCGCCCGGCGTGGACCACGAGGCGCTGCCCGACGACGTCGAGGTCGAGGTCGTGTCGCTGGCCGGCGAGGTCAAGGAGGCGGTGCTGTGGTGCGGTGCCGCGCGGTCGGGTGTGCGGCGCACGGCGACCCTCCTGCCGGGCGGTGACGTGCTGCGCGAGCGGGCGGTGCCGACGCCGGTCGTGCGGCCGCCGGGGCGGTTCCTGCTCGAGCCGGACGGCGCCGTCGTGCGAGCGCACCTCGTCGCGCAGGTCGCGGACGACGTCGGCGGCTGGCTGCTCGACGCGACCATCGCCTACGTGGCGGCTGACCGGCCGGTGCCGACGCCGTTCGGCCGCTGGTACGCCGTGCACGAGAGCTTCCCGTTCTCGCTCAAGGCGCTGCGCGCGCGGCTGCGCGGGCTCGACGTCGGGACCGTCGTGGTGAAGAAGCGCGGGACGGCCGTGGAGCCGGAGCAGCTGCGGCGGCGGCTGGGGCTCACCGGGAGCCGGGCGGCGACCGTGGTGCTCACGCGGTGCGCCGGGCGGCAGAGCGTGCTGCTGGTCGAGCCGCTCGCGGCTGCCGGCTGACGGCGGCCGCGCACCTACGCTGGCCGCCGGGACCCATAGCTCAGTTGGTAGAGCAGCGCCCTTACAAGGCGAAGGCCGGCAGTTCGAGTCTGTCTGGGTCCACCGCGCTACCACCGCACGGGCGGCCGCAGACGACGGAGGCCGCTCCCGGCGTCGCCGGGAGCGGCCTGTGCGGCGCGGGACGGTCAGTCGTCCCAGGGCCCGAAGTCGTCGACCACGGGATGTCCTCTCTGCTGTGCCCGCCGGTCCGGCGGGCGGCTACCGAGCCGGAGCGCGGCGCACTGCGCCGGCGGTCGGCCGGTCGGGGGTCGTACCCCTCGTCGGGGTCATCGGCACCTGCGGGTCAGTCCTGCAGCGTGGCGCGCATCACCGGTCGACGAGGCCGGTGCCCGCCAGCGCCTGCTCGAGGGCGTCGGCGAGTCGGTCGCCCATCACGCCGTAGCCGTAGGCGTTGGGGTGCAGCCCGTCGCCGTGGAGGAAGCGGCCGGCGTCCTGCCCGGTGTGCCAGCCGGCCGACAGCGGGCTGAAGAACGGCAGGCCCAGCTCGTCGGCGACGTCGCGCACGGCGTCGTCGGCGACGGCGCGGTGGAGGTGCACCACCCCCGGCGGGTCGTAGGCGCCCATGAGCACGATCTGCGCCTGCGGCTGCCGCCGCTGCACCTCGGCGACGACCTCCCGGACGGCGGCACGGATCGCGGCGGGCGACGAGCCGACCCGCGCGTCGTTGGTGCCGCCCTCGAGCAGGACGACGTCGTAGCGCCGGGGCAGCGCGCCGGCCATGCGCAGCCGGTGCAGGTACGAGGGCGAACGCCCGGTGGTCGTGAAGCCGGTGCCGCCCCACGCGTCGACGTCGACCGACCACTGCAGGCGCGACGCGGCGACGCGCGCCATCACCGGGCGCAGCGGCGTCGCCCCGGTGCCGGCCATCAGGCTGTCGCCGAAGAAGTAGGCGTCGACACGACCGTCGTCGGCGGCCGACGCGCTGGACGCGCCGACGAGCGCACCGGCGACCAGCAGCACCGGCAGCAGCAACGCCACCAGCCGGCCGCGACGACGGACGCGTGGCGGGGCCGGCGCCGGTGCGGTGCGCGGCGGCTCCGGCCGGCGCTGGGCCGGGACGAGCGGTGGCGCCGCCGGTGGCGCGACGCGGGGGAGGTCGCGCAGCAGCAGCGGGACGGGGGCGCGGTGCGGGAGCATGGCAGGGCCATGGTCGGTGGCTCGGCCCGGTGACGTGAGCGGGATCGCTGACCTGTCACACGCTCGACACGCAGTCGCACGACACACGCTCGTTCTGCCTGTCCGGCAGGGCACATCGGGGCTTACTGTGCGAGACGTGCAGCCGGGGGGAGAAGTCGGAGGGGCGCGTCTCGACCCAGTGACGTTCGCGCGCACGGTCGAGCACGTCCACGCGTACGTGGGCAGGGAGCCGGGCGCCTGGTCTGCGTTCGCGCAGTTGGCCCGGTCGGACCCCGAGGGCACGACCGGCTCCCTGCTGACGCTCGGCACGGTGCTGCTCGACATCGCGGCGGACGCCTACCGGCTGACGCCCACCGAGATGCTGCACAAGGTGACGCAGACCGTCGACCTGCATCGGCGCGAGGAGTCGCGGAGGTCCGACAGTCGCTGACGCGGCTGGTTAGCCTGCGCCGGTGACCGCGCTGCGCGACGTCGTCCGAGCGATGGACGAGCTGTATCCGCCGGCCTGGGCGGCGTCGTGGGACGCCGTCGGCCTGGTCTGCGGAGATCCGGACGCCGACGTGCAGCGGGTGCACTTCGCCGTCGACCCGGTCGAGGTGGTCGTCGACGAGGCGCTCGAGGTCGGCGCGCAGCTGCTGGTCACCCACCATCCGCTGTACCTGCGCGGCACGACGTCGGTCGCCGCCACCGACCCGAAGGGCCGGGTGGTGCACCGGCTGGTGACCGGCGGGTGCGGGCTACTCGTCGCGCACACCAACGCCGACGTCGCCGACCCGGGCGTGTCCGACGCGCTCGCCGCCGCAGTCGGGCTCGTCGACACCCGACCGCTCCAGCCGCAGCCCGACGACCCGCTCGACAAGCTCGTCGTCTTCGTTCCCGAGGACGCCGCCGACCGGCTGCTGGACGCGCTGGCCGACGCCGGCGCGGGCACGATCGGCGACTACGACCGGTGCGCCTGGTGGACCTCCGGCACCGGCACGTTCCGGCCGCTCGACGGCGCGAACCCGACGCTCGGAGTGGTCGGCGAGGTCGAGACCGTCTCCGAGCGACGGCTCGAGGTGGTGCTGCCGCGGCCGGCGCGGCAGGCGGTGCTGCGCGCGATGCTCGCCGCGCACCCGTACGAGGAGCCGGCGTACGACGTGTTCGAGCTCGCGACGGTGCTCGGCGGGCGGGGCCTCGGCCGGGTCGGGCGGCTGCCGTCGCCGACGCCGCTCGCCGAGCTGACCGAGCAGGTGGCGGCGGCGCTGCCCCGCACGGCGTGGGGCGTGCGCGCCGCCGGTGACCCGGCCACGGTCGTGGAGACGCTCGCCGTGTCCGGCGGTTCGGGCGACAGCCTGCTGGAGCAGGCGGCCCGGTCGGGGGCGCAGGCGTTCCTCACCGCTGACCTGCGCCACCACCCGGCGTCGGAGGCGCCGGAGGGCCTGGCGCTGCTCGACGCCGCGCACTGGGCGACCGAGTGGCCCTGGCTCGCCGACGCCGCCCGGCGGCTCGCCGGCGCCACTAGGGTCGAGCCGACGGTGTCCGAGCTGGTCACCGACCCGTGGACCGTGCACGCGCGCTGAGGAGCCCTGTGAAGGCCGACCCGTTCGTCCAACTGCGACTGCTCGACCTGCAGGCCCTCGACACGGCGCTCGACCAGCTCGCCCACCGGCGCCGCACGCTGCCCGAGCTCGCCGAGATCGAGCGGCTGGACGGGCTGGTCGACGGGCTGCGGGACGGCATCGTCCTGGCGGAGACCGAGCTGTCGGACCTGCAGCGCGAGCAGGACCGGTTCGAGCGCGAGATCGACCAGGTGCGTACCCGCAAGGCGCGCGACGAGGAGCGGCTCGGCTCGGGTGCCATCACGAACCCCAAGCAGCTGCAGGACATGCAGCACGAGGTCGCCACGCTGACCAGGCGCCAGTCCGACCTCGAGGACGGCGAGCTGGAGGTGATGGAGAAGCTGGAGGCGGTGCAGGCGCGGCTCGACGAGCTGACCGGCCGGCGCGACGAGCACCTGGCTGCCCGCGCCGCGGCCGAGCAGCGGCGCGACGCGTCGTTCGCCGAGATCGACGCCGAGGTGCAGCGCACCACGCAGGAGCGCGCGGAGCTGGCGACGACGTTCCCGGCCGACCTGCTCGCGCTGTACGAGAAGGTGCGCGCGAAGACCGGTGGCGTCGGTGCCGCGGCCATCGGGCAGGGCCGGTGCGGCGGCTGCCGGCTCGACCTCATGAACAACGAGAAGTCCGACGTCCGCGCGGCTGCGGTCGACGACGTGCTGCGGCACGAGGAGTGCGGCCGGATCATGGTGCGCACCGCCGAGTCGGGCCTGTGACGGAGCGCCGGTGAAGGTCGTCGTCGAGGCGGACGGCGGCTCGCGCGGCAACCCCGGACCGGCCGGGTACGGCGCGGTCGTCCGCGACGCCGCCACGGGCCGGGTGCTCGCCGAGCGGGCCGCCGGCATCGGCACCGCGACCAACAACGTCGCCGAGTACGGCGGGCTCATCGCCGGCCTGGCGGCGGCGCGCGAGCTCGGCGCCTCGGTCGTCGAGGTGCGGATGGACTCCAAGCTCGTCGTGGAGCAGATGAGCGGGCGCTGGAAGGTCAAGCACCCGTCGATGCAGCCGCTCGCGCGACAGGCGGCCGAGCTCGTGCGCGGTTTCGACGACGTGCGCTTCGCCTGGATCCCTCGGGCGCAGAACGCGCACGCCGACCGGCTCGCGAACGCCGCCATGGACGCCGCCGCCAAGGGGGTGGCGTGGCAGCCGGACGCGACCGAGGAGTGGCTGGCGGCGCACGAGCCGGCTCCCGACGCCGGCGGCGTCGTCGAAGCCGTCGCCGAGCCGGAGCCCGCGGCGTCCCTGCACGACGCCACGCCGCAGACGCCGAACCGGCTGTCCGGCTGGCAGGAGGCGCCGGGACCGCCGACCACGACGCTGCTGCTGCGGCACGGACAGACGCCGCTGTCGGTGGAGAAGCGGTTCTCCGGCGTCGGCGACCCGGAGCTGACGGCGGCCGGCCGCGAGATGGCCGCCGCGGCCGCGGTGCGGCTCGCGCGCTCCGGTGCGGACGCCGTCGTCTCGAGCCCGCTGCGCCGCGCCCGGCAGACCGCGGCGCTGGTCGCTGAGGCGCTCGGCGTCGACGTCGCCGTCGAAGAAGGCCTGCGGGAGACCGACTTCGGCGACTGGGAGGGCTACACGTTCGGCGAGGTGCGCACGCGCTGGCCGGCTGAGCTCGACGCCTGGCTCGGCTCGACCGCGGTCGCGCCGCCCGGTGGTGAGAGC
>DATMJH010000281.1:0-4614 GCA_035554015.1 Mycobacteriales bacterium | reverse complement strand
CCGCTGGCCCTCGCCGGCGCCCTGCTCGCCGTGCCCGTCGCCCTCGGCGTGCTGCCGGGCGCCGCCGCCGCCCCGTCTCACCCGAAGGCGGCCACGGGCCTGGCGACGTCGTCGGCCGCGAGCTCGGGCACGGCGACGTCGGGCGGCGGCGCGCGCGTGGTCGTCGGCGTCATCGACTCCGGCGTCAACCCGTACCACGAGGCCTTCCAGGTGGAGACCTCGAGCGTCACGTCAGAGGTGCTGGCCGAGTTCGGCATCAGCGCGGACCAGGTCGTCACGCTCACCCGCACCGGCGACCCGGCCGCGGACTACGCGGCCGACAAGGCGCGGGTCTGGGACCGGATCCGGCCGGGCACGCCGTACTGGTTCTCCGGCACGAACATCATCGCCGCCTCCTTCGACCCCGGCTCTCGACCGGTGCTTCCGGACGACGCCGACGACACGCACGGCGTCGGCGTCACCGCCGCCGTGCTGGCCGCCAACCCGGAGGCCGTCGTCGCCTTCGCCGAGGGCATCACCGACGACTCGGAGGCCTGGGCCTTCACGCACCCCGCCGTCGACGTCGTCACCACCAGCTACGGCGTCCCGGGCAGCCTCCCGCTCGGCCTGCACCTCGAGCGCAGCTACACCGGTGTCGTGGAGCTCGGCAAGCTGCACACCGGCGCGTCCGACAACTCCCCCGCGTTCTCCGGCTTCGACGGCACCAGCGGCCCCTGGTGGGCGCTCGGCATCGCCGGCTTCCAGGAGGGAAGCACCGAGGGCCGCCAGCTGCTGTCGGGCAACGTGGTCGACTTCGTCGCCGACTTCACCCAGCGACTGCCCTACTGCGACCTGTGCCAGAGCCGGGGCGAGCAGAACGTCAGCGGCACCAGCTTCGCCACGCCGACCAGCGCCGGCGTCGTGTCGAAGGTGCTGCTGGAGGCCCGACGGGCCGCCGGGCACGCCGGCGGCATCGTCACCGAGGGCGTCGAGCAGCCGCTCATGGTGGCGGCCGGCGGCACCACCCTGACCAACTGGCAGCTGCGGCGGGCGCTGGAGGAGGCGGCGTACATCCCGAGGGCGACGGACTTCTCACCGGGCGGCGGCCTGTTCGACCTCACGTCCGCCCCGGTGGTCGACGCCGCCGGCTGGGCCCAGACCGGCTGGGGCGCCCTCACCGCCGACCCCGAGCACGGCGTCGTCGAGCAGGCGCTCGGCCACCTCGGGATCGGCGGTGAGCCCACGCGCACCAAGGGCGACGACTACTGCACCTTCGGCACGGCGCAGTTCGAGCTGCGCAAGGCGTACTGGGACGAGGCGGCGCTGTTCAGCGACTCGGCCGGCGCCGACGCCGACCCGTACCTGCGCTGCTGACCCGAGCCGGCCGGCACACGGCATCCCCGCGCGCGCTTCACCCGTGACCTCCGACGTCGTCGACGTCACGGTGCTCGGTCGCCGGCCCGACGCGCCGGGCTCCTAGCCTGGCCCGCGTGCTCGTCCTGCTGCCACCGTCGGAGGGCAAGGCGACCGGCGGTCACGGGCCTGCGCTCGCCCTCGACCAGCTGTCCTTCCCCGCGCTGACGCCGGTGCGGGCGAGGGTGGTGGATGCCGTCCAGCGGGCAGCGCGCGAGCACCCCGAGGCGCTGCGGCAGGCGCTCGGCCTGTCGCCGGCGCAGACCGGCCTGCTGGCGGACGACGCCGCGCTGACGACGTCGCCGACGCTGCCGGCGCTCGAGCGGTACACCGGCGTCGTGTACGAGAACCTCGGCTACCGGACGCTGGCGGGCGCGGCGCGTCGGCGCGCCGACCGCGCGCTCGTCGTGGCGAGCGCGCTGTTCGGGCTGCTGCGGCCGGCCGACCGGGTGCCGGCCTACCGGCTGTCGGGCACGACGGCCGTCCCGGGGGTGGGCGGCCTGGCCGCGCTCTGGCGGCCTGCGGCCGAGCCGCTGCTGGCAGATCACCGGCTCGTCGTCGACCTGCGGTCCGGCGCCTACGCCGCGCTCGCGCGGGCACCACATGCGGTCAGCGTGCGGGTGCTGCGCGAGAGCGGCGGCCGGCGCAGCGTCGTCAGCCACGACAACAAGTGGACCAAGGGCCGGCTGGCGAGAGCGCTGTGCGAGCACGGCGCCCGGTCCCTCGACGACGTCGCCGAGATCGGCCGCACGTGCGCCGACGACGTCGAGGTGGACGGTCGCCGGGTCGACCTGGTGCTCCACGGGCTGGCGAGCGCACGTCCGCGCTGAGCGGCCCCACCGGGCGATCGGCACGTCCTCCCGGCGGGACAGCGCTGCTACGGGGCCGGCGTGCCCTCGTCGCCGGCCGGGCGGTCGGCGACGCCGCGCCGCTGCTCGCGCTCGAGCGCGCGCCGGCGCTCCTGCTCCTCGAGCGCGGCCTGCCGCCGTTCGCGCTCCGCCCGCCGCTGCTGCTCGGCCCGCTCGTGCAGGCTCCGCAGGAACGCGGCGTCGTCGTCCGGGTCCAAGGCTGTGGCGCGACCGGGACGGTCGTAGGCCGGGGGGATGCGCGGGTCGCTGCGCCGGGTCTCCCGGTCGTCCGGCCGGCCGGCGACGAGCCAGGCGATGCAGCCGATGATGGGCAGCACGAGCACGAGCAGCAGCCACCCGAGCTTCGGCAGGTTGCGGACGCGCTCAGGTGGCGTCGTGATGATCGACAGGACGCAGTAGACGACCAGGAACAGCTCGACGAGGACCAGCAGACCGCGCGCGTACAGCATCTCTCCCCCTGGGCTCGGCGGACGCCGGAGAGTACTGCTGGGACGCCGGACCCGTGGACCGTCCGGCGGACGTCACCCGTTCGGCGCCGGCCCCCTCAGACCCGCCGCGGGTAGTAGGAGTAGGTCGGGAAGTTGCCGTACAGCGGCCCCTCGCCCTCGGTGACGGCCTGCACGAGCAGGTCGCCGCCGACGAAGGCGCCCTTCCACGAGGAGCCCTTGCCGCCGAAGACCTCCTCACGGTCGCCGCGCGAGCGCGGCTTGTTGATGCCGACCTTGAAGGCCTGCAGCTCCTCGGCGATGCGGGCGCCGAAGTCCAGGTCGTCGGTCGCGACGGAGGCGACGAGCGAGCCGTTGGAGGCGTTCATCGCGGCCAGAAGCTCGGCCTCGCTGTCGACCAGAACGATCGAGTCCAGCGGGCCGAACGGCTCGGCGTGCCGCAGCGTCCACGACGGCGGCGGCTCGAGCACGCACGACGGCGCGGCGTAGGCGCTGGTGTCCTGGCCGTCGAGGAACCGGCCGTCGTCGAGCGTCCCCCGGTACAGCGGGATGCCGCCGCCGGCGACCGCCTCGGCGTACTGCTCGTGCAGGTCGGCGGCCTTGGTCGCCGAGATGAGCGGGCCGAACTGCAGGTCCGGCAGGTCGTCGTCCGGGCTCTCGACGGCGAGCGGGTGCCCGAACCGCAGTCCTCTGAGCACCGGCACGTACGTCTCCAGGAACGCCGGGAACAGCTCGCGCTGCACGACGTAGCGCGGGTAGGCGGTGCAGCGCTGCTTGGCGTACTCGAAGCCCTTGGTGAGGTGGGCGGCGAGCTCGTCCCACTTGCTGAAGTCCCAGATGCCCCAGGCGTTCAGGCCCTCCTGCTCGAGGAAGTGCCGCTTGCCGGTGTCGGCCAGCGCGGTCGCGGCCTTGCGGCCGTTGGCGCGCCCGCCGACGAAGGCCAGGCAGCCGATCTCCTCCGAGCGGATGAGCACGTCACCGAGCTGGCCGCCGACACCGGACACCAGCGTCACCGGCAGCCCGGCCCGCCTCATGACGGCGTGCGCCAGCGTGAGGGTGTGGAAGCCGCCCTGCGACGGCGTCTTCGCGACCACCGCGTTGCCGGCCAGGCACTGCACCAGCTCGGCGTGCACCTGCACCGACATCGGGTAGTTCCAGCTCGCGATGTTGCTGACCGGACCGGGCAGCGGCGCACGGCCCTGCAGCTGCCGCTCGATCTCGCCCAGGTACCAGCGCACGCCGTCGAGCGCCCGGTCGACGTCGGCGCACGCGAGCTTCCACGGCTTGCCGATCTCCCAGGCCAGCAGCAGCGCCAGGGTGTCGCGCTCGGCCTGCAGCCCCTCGACCGCCTGCGCCACCCGCGCCTTGCGCTCGTCGAGGTCCACCTCGGACCACGCCTTGTGCTCCCGGGCGGCGAGCGCGACGGCCTCCGCGGCCTCGTCGTGCGACACCCGCGGCGGACCGGGGACCGGCGCTCCGTCCACCGGGTTGAGGTGCTCCCCCGGCGACCCGATGCGCTGCCACTCACCGCCCACGAGGTTGCGCAGGCGGTCGCCCTCGAACGCCTCGGGCGCCGCCGCACTCGCCCGCGCGTACACCTCGTCCCACGTCGTGCCCGGCTTCACCTGCAGCGCCATGCTGGTCTCCTCGTACGCACCGACGGTTCCCCTGGCCGCGGGGTCCCTGCGGGGAAGTGCAGCACACGGCTCCGCTGTGACCGCGGCCACCGGCAGTACGTACCCGGCGCCGGCTAGAAGA
Source organism: Mycobacteriales bacterium (assembly GCA_035554015.1). Taxonomy (GTDB): domain Bacteria; phylum Actinomycetota; class Actinomycetes; order Mycobacteriales; family SCTD01; genus DATLGD01. Next base: position 149 of record DATMJH010000281.1, on the reverse strand, counting down.
GCACGCTGGTGAAGGTGCCGACCTGCCGGAAGCCGACCCGCTCGTAGGCCCGCCGCGCCGGGAGGTTGTAGTCGTTGACGTAGAGGGTGACGACCGGCGCCACGTACCGCTGGGCCAGCTGCACCACGGCCGCCGTCCCGCCGACGGAC
>DATMJH010000280.1:0-5053 GCA_035554015.1 Mycobacteriales bacterium | reverse complement strand
CACGGCGGGCTGATCACCGCTCGCGCGCCGGTGTGCCGTGTCGAGGCAGCGCGCAGCCGCATTTCGTTGGTAGGCTAGAACCCCGTGGACGACTGATCGCCGGGTCGCATGATCCGACGGTCAGGAAGCTTCTGAAGACCCATCTGGGCACCGACCTCGACGCCACGGGAGTTCACTTGGCCGCATCAGCGCCGACCAAGCACGTATTCGTCACCGGAGGCGTCGCCTCCTCGCTCGGCAAGGGCCTCACCGCCAGCTCGCTCGGGCGGCTGCTCAAGGCGCGCGGGCTGCGCGTGACGATGCAAAAGCTCGACCCCTACCTCAACGTCGACCCCGGGACGATGAACCCGTTCCAGCACGGCGAGGTGTTCGTCACCGACGACGGAGCCGAGACCGACCTCGACGTCGGGCACTACGAGCGCTTCCTCGACGAGGACCTGTCGGCGGGCAACAACGTCACCACCGGGCAGGTCTACAGCGCGGTCATCGCCAAGGAGCGGCGCGGCGAGTACCTCGGCGACACCGTGCAGGTCATCCCGCACATCACCAACGAGATCAAGGACCGGATCCTCGCCCTCGGCGGGCCCGACGTCGACCTGGTCATCACCGAGATCGGCGGCACCGTCGGCGACATCGAGTCGCTGCCGTTCCTCGAGGCGGCGCGGCAGGTGCGGCACGAGGTCGGCCGCGACCACTGCTTCTTCCTGCACGTCTCCCTCATCCCGTACATCGGCCCGTCGGGGGAGCTGAAGACCAAGCCGACCCAGCACTCGGTGCAGTCGCTACGCAGCATCGGCATCCAGCCCGACGCCATCGTGTGCCGTTCCGACCGGCCGATCGGCGAGGGCCTCAAGCGCAAGATCGCGCTGATGTGCGACGTCGACAGCGAGGGCGTGGTGTCCGCCGTCGACGCGCCGTCGATCTACGACATCCCGAAGGTGCTGCACGCCGAGGGGCTCGACGCCTACGTCGTGCAGCGGCTGTCGCTGCCGTTCCGCGACGTCGACTGGACCGACTGGGAGCGGCTGCTGCAGCGGGTCCACGCGCCCTCGCGCGAGGTGACGGTCGCCCTGGTCGGCAAGTACGTCGACCTGCCGGACGCGTACCTGTCGGTCACCGAGGCGCTGCGCGCCGGCGGCTTCGCCAACGACGCCAAGGTGCACATCCGGTGGGTCGCCTCCGACGACTGCGACACGCCCGACGGCGCGGCCAGGGCGCTCGAGGGCGTCGACGGCGTGCTCGTCCCCGGCGGGTTCGGCGTGCGCGGGATCGAGGGCAAGGTGGGGGCGATCCGGCACGCCCGCGAGTGCTCCGTGCCGGTGCTCGGGCTGTGCCTCGGCCTGCAGTGCATGGTCATCGAGGTGGCGCGCGACCTCGCCGGCATCGAGAAGGCCAGCTCGGCCGAGTTCGACCCGACGACCCCCGACCCGGTCATCGCGACGATGGCCGACCAGCAGGACGTCGTCGCCGGCGAGCGCGACATGGGCGGCACCATGCGCCTGGGCCTGTGGCCGACGACGCTCGAGAAGGGCTCCGTCGCCGCGCGCGCCTACGGCGACGACCCCGCGACCGAGCGGCACCGGCACCGGTACGAGGTCAACAACGCCTACCGCCCGCAGCTCGAGGCGGCCGGCCTGGTCTTCTCGGGCACGTCGCCCGACGGCCGGCTGGTCGAGATCGCGGAGCTGCCCGCCGACGTCCACCCGTTCTTCGTCGGCACCCAGGCGCACCCGGAGTTCCGCTCCCGGCCCACCCGCGCGCACCCGCTGTTCCGGGCGTTCGTCGAGGCTGCGGTCACCTACGCCGACGGGCGGATGCTGCCGCTCTGACCGCCCGTGCTGGGATGGCCCGGTGACCCAGGAGCACGAGTACGAGGTCCTCTCGACCGAGGTGGCGTTCCGCGGCCGCGTCATCGAGGTGCACAAGGACGAGGTCGCGATGCCCGACGGAGAGACGTCTCAACGTGACGTCGTGGTCCACCCCGGCGCCGTGGCCGTCGTCGCGCTGGGGGAGCGAGGCGTCCTGCTGGTCAACCAGTACCGGCACCCGGTTCGCGCTCGGCTCGACGAGCTGCCCGCCGGGCTGCTCGACAACCAGGGAGAGTCGGCGCTGGCGGCCGCCCGGCGCGAGCTCGCGGAGGAGGCGGGCCTGTCGGCGCGCACGTGGCACGTGCTCGTCGACCACCTCTCGAGTCCCGGCATGACCGACGAGGCGGTGCGCATCTACCTCGCCCGCGGTCTCAGTGACGTCGACCGGGACGTGCAGGGCCACGAGGAGCACGAGATGACGACGTCGTGGGTGCCGCTGGACGAGGCGGTCCGTCGGGTGCTCGCCGGGGAGCTCCAGAACGCGACGGCGGTCGTGGGCCTGCTCGCGACGGCTGCCGCCTCCCGCGGCGGGTTCGCCGAGCTGCGACCGGCCGGCGCGCCGTGGCCGGCAGGCAAGGCCGCTCCCTGAGGACGCGGCCGTGCTCTGGCAGGTCACGGCCGGCAGACGTCCCGCTGCCAGGGCTGCCGAGCAGCGACGACCTGCCTCACCTCGCCACGAGGCGCACGGCCGGGGTGCACGCGCGGCGGTCGGGGACCTGAGCGGGCGCGGCCTGCGGCCCTAGACTCCGCCGCGACGGCGGCAACGGAGCCGGCGTCCCGGTACCTGCGGCCGGTCGCCGCAGGCGGCCCGCCCCGCGGCGCACTGCCCGCGCGGTGCAGTCGCGACCAGGAGGCGCCTGGTGAAGGTCGGCATCCCCCGCGAGGTCAAGGTCAACGAGTACCGGGTGGCGATCACGCCGGCCGGTGTCAAGGAGCTGGTCAAGCACGGCCACGAGGTCTTCGTCGAGAAGGAGGCGGGGCTCGGCTCGTCGATCACCGATGACGAGTTCGTCGCCTCGGGGGCCACGATTCTCGGCTCGGCCGACGACGTCTGGGCCGAGGGCGACCTGCTCCTGAAGGTGAAGGAGCCGATCGCCGAGGAGTACGGCCGGATGCGGTCCGACCAGGTGCTGTTCACCTACCTGCACCTGGCCGCCTCCCGCCCCTGCACCGACGCGCTGCTCGCGTCAGGGACCACCGCCATCGCCTACGAGACGGTGCAGCTGCCCGACCGGTCGCTGCCGCTGCTGGCGCCGATGTCGGAGGTCGCCGGCCGCATGGCACCGCAGGTGGGCGCGCACTTCCTCGAGCGGTACGCCGGCGGGCGGGGGGTGCTGCTCGGCGGCGTCTCCGGCGTCTACGCCGCCAAGGTCGTCGTGCTCGGCGCCGGTGTGTCGGGCATGAACGCTGCCGCCATCGCCCTGGGCATGCAGGCCGAGGTGCTGCTGCTCGACATCAACGTCGGCCGGCTGCGCGAGGTGGACCGGATCTACCAGGGCCACATGCAGACGGTCGCCTCGAACGCCTACGAGATCGAGCGCGCGGTGGCCGACGCCGACCTGGTGATCGGGGCCGTGCTGGTGCCCGGCGCCAAGGCGCCCACCCTGGTCAGTGACGAGCTGGTCGCGTCGATGAAGCCGGGGGCGGTGCTCGTCGACATCGCGGTCGACCAGGGCGGCTGCTTCGAGTCCTCCCGCCCGACGACCCACTCCGACCCGGTGTTCTCGGTCGCGGACACGCTGTTCTACTGCGTCGCCAACATGCCGGGCGCGGTCCCGAACACCTCGACGTACGCGCTCACCAACGTGACGCTCCCGTACGCCGTCGGCATCGCCGACCGCGGGTGGCGCGGAGCAGTGGAGGCCGACCCCGCCCTCGCGCAGGGCGTCAACGTCGTCGGTGGCGAGGTGGTGTACCGCCCGGTGGCCGAGGCGCACGGGCTGCCGGACCGGCCGCTCGCCGAGGTGCTCGGCTGACCCCCGCGACGGCGTCGTCCGCGCAGGCGGACGGGCCGGCGGGCGGGCCGGCGGGCGTGTCGGCGCCCCCGCCGGACCCGCCGTCGGAGGGCGCCGGTGGCGCGGCCGGGCCTTCGGCAGGACCGGCGGCGCGCGCGGTGCGGGCGTACCTCGACCACCTCGCCGTGGAGCGGGCTCTCGCGGCCAACACGCTCTCGTCCTACCGTCGCGACCTCGACCGCTACCTGGCGCACCTCGAGCTGCGGGGACGGCGGTCGCTGTCCGAGGTGCAGGAGGCTGACGTCGCGGCGTTCCTCGCCGCACTGCGCTCCGGTGACGACGACCACCCGCCGCTGGCGGCGTCGTCCGCCGGACGCGCGATCGTCGCCGTCCGTGGGCTGCACCGGTTCGCGCTGCTGGAGGGATTGACGGCGTCCGACCCCGCGCGCGAGGTCAAGCCGCCCGCGCCGGCCCGCCGGCTGCCGAAGGCGATCTCGGTGCACGACGTCGAGCGGCTGCTCGAGGCCGCCGGCGCGGACGGCTCGCCGCTCGCGCTGCGGGACCGCGCGCTGCTCGAGCTGCTGTACGGGACGGGAGCGCGCATCTCGGAGGCCGTCGGGCTCGACGTCGACGACGTCGACGCGGTGACCGCGTCGGTGCGCCTCGACGGCAAGGGCGGCAAGCAGCGCGTCGTTCCGGTCGGTGCTCCCGCACGTGCGGCGGTGGACGCCTACCTCGTGCGGGCGCGTCCGGCGCTGGCGGCGACCGGGCGCGGCACGCCGGCGCTGTTCCTCAACGCCCGCGGCGGCCGGCTCTCGCGGCAGAGCGCATGGGCCGTGCTGCAGACAGCCGTCGTGAAGGCGGGTCTGGCTGTGGAGGTGTCACCCCACACGCTTCGGCACTCGTTCGCGACCCACCTGCTCGACGGCGGCGCCGACGTGCGGGTCGTGCAGGAGCTGCTGGGGCACGCGTCAGTGACGACGACCCAGGTGTACACGCTCGTGACGGTCGACCGGCTGCGGGAGGTCTACGCGACCTCGCACCCGCGGGCGCGCGGCTGACCAGTCTGTCCACACCCCGGACACTGCCGTCCCCAGCCGCGCCGCGTGCCGTCCACAGGAGCGGTGACCTCGTCCCCAGATCCGGCGACCCGGTCCACAGATGTGCTGATGCGCCTTCTCACCGGCGGCCGGGCGTGCGTAGGGTGCCCGCGGCGAAGCACTTCGCCGC
>DATMJH010000279.1:0-3991 GCA_035554015.1 Mycobacteriales bacterium | reverse complement strand
CGACCGTCCTCGAGGATCTGCAGGAGCGTGTTGAACACGTCCGGGTGCGCCTTCTCGACCTCGTCGAACAGCACCACCGAGAACGGCTTGCGGCGCACCTTCTCGGTGAGCTGGCCGCCCTCCTCGTAGCCGACGTAGCCGGGCGGCGAGCCCACCAGGCGGCTGACCGTGTGCTTCTCCATGAACTCGCTCATGTCGAGCAGGATCAGGCTGTCCTCGTCGCCGAACAGGAACTCGGCGAGCGTCTTGGACAGCTCGGTCTTCCCGACGCCGGACGGCCCGGCGAAGATGAACGAGCCGCCGGGGCGCTTGGGGTCCTTCAGACCCGCGCGGGTGCGGCGGATCGCCTGGGACACGGCCTTGATGGCCTGCTCCTGGCCGATGACCCGGCGGTGCAGCTCGTCCTCCATGCGCAGCAGGCGGGCGGTCTCGGCCTCGGTGAGCCGGACGGCGGGGATGCCGGTCCAGATCTCGAGCACCTCGGCGATCTCCTCGTCGCCGACCTCGGCGACGACGTCCATGTCGCCGGCCTTCCACTCCTTCTCGCGCTGCGCCTTCTCGGCGAGCAGCGTCTTCTCCTTGTCGCGCAGCGACGCCGCCTTCTCGAAGTCCTGCGCGTCGATCGCGCTCTCCTTCTCGCGGCGGACGCCGGCGATGCGCTCGTCGAACTCGCGCAGGTCCGGCGGCGCGGTCATGCGGCGGATGCGCATGCGGGAGCCGGCCTCGTCGATGAGGTCGATCGCCTTGTCCGGCAGGAACCGGTCGCTGATGTAGCGGTCGGCCAGCGTGGCCGCGGCCACCAGCGCCTCGTCGGTGATCGAGACCCGGTGGTGCGCCTCGTACCGGTCGCGCAGGCCCTTGAGGATCTCGATGGTGTGGGCCAGCGAGGGGTCGCCGACCTGGATCGGCTGGAAGCGGCGCTCGAGAGCGGCGTCCTTCTCCAGGTGCTTGCGGTACTCGTCGAGCGTCGTGGCGCCGATGGTCTGCAGCTCGCCGCGGGCCAGCATCCTCAAGCCGATGCTGGCGGCGTCGATGGCGCCCTCGGCCGCGCCGGCACCGACCAGGGTGTGGATCTCGTCGATGAACAGGATGATGTCGCCGCGGGTGCGGATCTCCTTGAGCACCTTCTTCAGGCGCTCCTCGAAGTCACCGCGGTAGCGGGAACCGGCGACGAGCGCGCCGAGGTCCAGCGTGTAGAGCTGCTTGTCCTTGAGCGTCTCGGGGACCTCGCCCTTGACGATCGCCTGCGCCAGGCCCTCGACGACGGCGGTCTTGCCGACGCCGGGCTCCCCGATCAGCACCGGGTTGTTCTTGGTGCGGCGCGACAGCACCTGCATGACGCGCTCGATCTCCTTCTCGCGCCCGATGACCGGGTCGAGCTTCCCCTCGCGCGCGGCCTGCGTGTAGTTGCGGCCGAACTGGTCGAGGACCAGCGAGGAGGACGGAGCACCCTCCTGCGGGGCCCCGGCAGTCGCCGTCTCCTTGCCCTGGTAGCCCGACAGGAGCTGGATGACCTGCTGGCGGACGCGGTTGAGGTCCGCGCCGAGCTTGACGAGGACCTGGGCGGCGACGCCCTCGCCCTCGCGGATGAGCCCCAGCAGGATGTGCTCGGTGCCGATGTAGTTGTGGCCCAGCTGCAGCGCCTCGCGCAGCGACAGCTCGAGAACCTTCTTGGCCCGCGGGGTGAAGGGGATGTGCCCCGACGGCGCCTGCTGTCCCTGCCCGATGATCTCCTCGACCTGGCTGCGCACGCCCTCGAGCGAGATGCCGAGCGACTCCAGGGCCTTGGCCGCGACGCCCTCGCCCTCGTGGATGAGCCCGAGCAGGATGTGCTCCGTGCCGATGTAGTTGTGGTTGAGCATCCTGGCCTCTTCCTGGGCCAGGACCACCACACGGCGGGCTCGGTCGGTGAATCGCTCGAACATCTTTCGCTCCTCACGGGGCGGGTGCGCGGCGGGGCTGGTTGCCTCTGCCCGCTCCTCCCGCACAGTAGACCTGGCACGCGGCGCCGGCAGAGCGACTTCGCCAGACTGCTCAGATCAACCACCCGACCGGGTCGTGGCGTTCCCGCCGATCGGCCCAACCGCTACGCCGCGAGCGAACGCGCCGACGCGACGGAGCCCTCCCGACGGCTCCCGCACGCGGCGGGACCGTCGGGAGGGCTCCGGTCGGCTCAGCGGTCCGGCGGGCTCAGTGCGCCGCCTCGTAGGCCTCGATGACGGCGGCGGACAACCGGCCGCGGTCGCTGACCTTGTGCCCGTTGGCGCGGGCCCACTCGCGGATGTCCTGCACGCGCTGCCTGTCACCGCCGCCGCCCCGGCCGCCGCTGCGCCCGCTGCGTCCGGGGGCGCTCCGAGCGCCGGCCCGCCGCGCGGCGCCCACCCACGGCGCGAACGCGTCCCGCAGCTCGGCGGCGTGGGCGTCGTTGAGGTCGATCTCATAGCTCGACCCGTCCAGCGAGAAGGCGACGGTCTCGGTCGCCTCGCTCCCGTCGATGTCGTCCACGAGCATGACCTGGACCTTCTGCGCCATCGTCATTCCTTCGATCGGGGCCACGGATTTCCCCCGGCCGGGGGAAAAGCGGCGAAAGTCTTTCGCGCCGCCCCGGAGGAAAGCACAGCGGAAAGTCCGCTGCCAACTTTTCCACACCCATTCCAGGGTGCTTCTCCCCACAAGGAGCCAACGCCCGGGGCCGGGCGGGGCCGGCCGGTGTTCTAGGACGGCCCCACATCCTCGAAGGCACCGGCGCGGAAGGCGTCGACGAACAGCGCGTGGTCGGCGCGGACCTGGGCGGCGTACTCGTGCGCGAAGGCGGTGAGGTCGGCCAGCAGGTCGTCGTCATGGCCCTCGACCACCGAGCTGACGGCGTCCTCGACCTGGAAGTCGACCAGCGGCGTGCTGTCGTCGTCCGCGTCGCTGACGCAGTGCACCTTCGCGGTGGCGCGGCCGAGCTGCTCGAGCGCGTCGGTCAGCTCCTCGGGCTCGGTCAGGCCGGACCAGTCGAGGTCGGCCTCGTAGGGCGAGTACTCCTTGACCACGAACCCGACGCCGGCGTGCGGACCGCCGGGCATCCGGGCCCAGCCGAGCCACGGATCGGCGTGCGCCTGCAGCGCGCGCTGGGAGACGGCCGTGCGGTGGCCCTCGTGCTCGAAGCACTCGCGCGCGGCGGCGTCGTCGACGACCCGGCTGGCGGCCGCCACCGAGCCCTGCTTCATCGTCAGCACGACGTCGTTCTCGAGCGCCTGGGTGTGCCCCTCGACGAGCAGGTTGTAGGCGGGCAGCCCGGCGCTGCCGATGCCGAAGCCGGTCTTGCCGACGACGTCCTTGAGCTCGTAGGTGATGCTGCCGAGCCGCTTGGAGCCCGGCACCGTCTCGAGGTAGGCCTCGTACGCGGCGACGACGGCGTCCCGCTCGTCGTCCTCGAGCCGGCGCACCGTCGGGCCGTCGCGGAAGCGGCGGTGGTAGTCCTCGACGACGGTGACGTCGTCGAGCAGCTCGACCCGGGTCGCGAGCTGTGCCTCGAGCAGGGCGGCGTGGACCGGTCCGCGGGCGGTGTCGAGCCGCAGCGCCCACTCGTGGTCGCGGTCCGTGCCGACGAAATGCCGCACCTGGTCGAGGTAGCCGCGCAGGTAGGTCTCGACGAGGTGGGACAGCACCTCGTCGGGCAGCGCCTTGCTCCAGCCCATCAGCGCGACGCTCGCCGCCATCCGCTGCAGGTCCCAGGTGAAGTGCCCGAGGTAGGCCTCGTCGAAGTCGTTGACGTCGAAGACGAGCACGCCCTTGCCGTCCATGTAGGTGCCGTAGTTCTCGGCGTGCAGGTCGCCCTGGATCCACACCCGGCCGGTGCGCTCGTCGGCCCAGCGGTCCTCCCGCTCGGCGACGTCGGCGTAGAACAGGCACGCCGTGCCGCGGTAGAAGGAGAAGGGGTCCGCCGCCATCGTGCGGTACTTGCGGCGGAAGGCGACCGGGTCGGCGGCGGTGACCTACGAGG
>DATMJH010000278.1:0-11271 GCA_035554015.1 Mycobacteriales bacterium | reverse complement strand
ACCGTCGCGCACTACCTCGAGGTCAACGCCCCGGCCGAGCAGTGCTACGCCTGGTGGCGAGGACTGACGAACCTCCCGCAGATCATGCCGGACGTCGAGTCGGTGGAGCCGCAGGGCGGCTCCACCGAGGTGACGCGCTGGAAGGTCTCCGGCCCGCTCGGCAAGAGCGTCGAGTGGGACGCCCGCATCGTCGAGGACGTCCCCGGCTCGAAGATCGCCTGGGCATCGGTCGACAGCAGCGGCGCCGAGGTGCAGAACTCCGGCGCCGTCCGCTTCGACGACCACGGCGGCACCACCGGCGTCGAGGTCAGCCTGGCCTACGACCCGCCGGCCGGACCGCTCGGCGAGGCCGTCGCCAAGCTCTTCTCCGACCCGCAGTCGAAGGTCGAGCAGGCGCTGAAGGCGTTCAAGCAGACCATCGAGAGCGCCACACCCGGCAGCGCCGGACCGACCGTCAAGCAGCACTGAGCCGCACCGTGGCAGGGGTCGCTCCCCGCGGGGGCGGCCCCTGTCACGCTCTCGACCCGACCCCCTCTGCTCCCGCACGCCAGGAAGGCCACGCCATGACGTCCCGCATCCCCGAGCCGCCCTCCGACTTCGAGGCCGAGGGCGTGCCGGACCCCGGCGTGCTCGCCGAGAACGAGACCAGCACCGGCCAGGCCGAGGGCACGATGGAGCCTCCGCGCGACCGCCCGGTCGCCGCCGACGACTACGGCACGACGGCCGCCGAGATGGGCCGGGACGAGCCGCTCGACAGCCGCCTCTCACGGGAGGAGCCCGACGCGCTGACCGCTGCCGACCGGCCTGCCGACGAGAGCCACACGGCCGACACCCCGTTCGCGGAGGCCGCCGGTCAGGGCATCGGCCGCCTCGTCGAGCCGGACGAGGGCGCGCGGGCCGACACCGAGAAGGACATGGTCGCCGAGGACGTCGGCACCGACCTCGGCGGCTACTCCGCCGAGGAGTCCGCGATGCACCTCGAGCCGGAGGCCTGAGCGGCGCACACCACCGTTCCGGCGGCTCCGCCGGGGGGTACAGGCGCGCCGTGACCCGCCTGCGCCGCGTCTCGTGCGCCGCCCCCGGCCTGACCCGGCGCCGCCGCGGCAAGGGCTTCGAGTACCTCGACGCCGCCGGCAACCGGGTCACCGACGAGGCGACGGTCGAACGGATCAAGAGCCTGGTCATACCGCCCGCGTGGGAGGACGTCTGGATCTGCCCGATCGCCAACGGGCACGTCCAGGCCACCGGTGTCGACGCGCGAGGCCGGCGGCAGTACCGGTACCACGACGCGTGGCGCACCCAGCGCGACCTCGAGAAGCACGACCGGGTGCTGGAGTTCGCCGCCCGGCTGCCCGAGGCCCGCGAACGGATGCTCGTGCAGCTGCGCAGCACGGCCGAGCTCACCCGCGAGCGGGTGCTCGCGTGCGCGGTGCGGCTCATCGACGTCGGGTTCTTCCGCGTCGGGGGCGAGCAGTACGCGGAGGAGAACGGCTCCTACGGCCTCGCCACGCTGCGCAAGGACCACGTCCGGGTGCTTGCCGGCGGCGTCGTCGAGCTGGAGTTCGTCGGCAAGAGCGGCAAGCTGTGGCAGCGCTCCGTCGTCGAACCCGAGGTGGTCGACGTCGTCCGCCGGCTCAAGCGCCGCCGCGGCGGCGGGCCGGAGCTGCTCGCCTACCGGCGCGACGCCCTGTGGGTCGACGTGAAGAGCGGGGACATCAACGCGTTCCTTCGCGAGATCACCGACACGGACGCGACGGCGAAGGACTTCCGCACGTGGTCGGCCACGGTGCTGGCTGCGGTCGGTCTGGCGGTGTCGACACAGGCGGCGACCAGCCCGACGGCGCGCAAGCGGGCCGTGACGCGCGTGGTGAAGGAGGTCGCGGAGCAGATGGGCAACACACCGGCGGTGTGCCGGTCGTCGTACATCGACCCCAGGGTCGTCGACCTCTACGAGAACGGCACCACCATCGCCGCCGACCTCACCGCCCTGGGCGCCGACGCCTCGTACGGCGAGCCGGCCTTCCAGGGCGCCGTCGAGGCTGCGGTGCTGCGGATGCTGCGGGAGGAGCCGGAGGACCAGCGGCTGGCCGGCTGACGACGGCGACTCGCGCCGGCACCGCCGCAGTCACGCCGCTGCGAGGGCCGGCACCGGTCGGCACGGTCCGATCGGCCGGCCCGAGCTGCTCGACGACGGGAGCGGCCACGCAGACGCACGCCGTACCGTGTCCCGGTGAGCAGTCGACGCCGCATGGCCGCCCTGGTCGCGCTCTGCGGTCTCGTCGTCGCGCTGACGACAGCGCCCGTGCTCGCCGACGGCGCGGCGGCGCAGCGCACATGGCACGCCGACCAGGCCCGCGTGCCGGACGCGCGCGCCGCCGGCCGCAGCGGCGACGGGGTGCTCGTCGCCGTCCTCGACACGTGGGTCGACGCCACGCACCCCGACTTCGAGAGCCGGGTCGTCACCGGTGCCGACTGCTCGAGCGGCAGCTGCCGCACCGGCACCGCGCCGCCCGATCCGTGCACGCACGGCACGCACGTCGCCGGCACCGTCGCGTCGTCGTCGTACGGCGTCGCGCCCGCGGCACGTGTCCTGCCGGTGAAGGTCCTGCGCTACGAGCCACCCGGCCCGCTGGCCGACGAGGGCAGCTGCACCGGCACGACGTCGAGCGTCGCGGCGGGCATCCGGTACGCCGTCCAGAAGGGCGCCCGCGTCATCAACCTGTCGCTCGGCACGTCGGTACCGGGCCTGTCGTCGGCCACGTCCATCACCTCCGCCGTCGACGAGGCGGCGCGCGCAGGCGCCGTCGTCGTCTTCGCCGCCGGCAACAGCAGCGTCCCGCTGTCCGACAGCTACGGCGGCAACGCCCTCATCGTGGCCGCGACGGGGCCCAGTGGCCGGCTGGCCTCGTACAGCCAGCGCGGCCTGGGCGTCACCCTGGCCGCTCCCGGTGGCGAGCCGGCCCCTGGCAGCGGCTGCACGACGTCGCGGTGCGTCACGTCGCTGTTCCCGAGCAACAAGTACGCCGTCGCCGCCGGCACCTCCATGGCGGCGCCGCACGTCTCGGGCATCGCGGCGCTGCTGTTCGGCCAGAACCCCGACCGGACGCGCGCCGACGTCGTGCAGCGGCTGCGGTCGACGGCGCGCGACGTGCCCGGCGGCGGGGCCGGTGACGGGCTCGTCGACGCGCGGGCCGCGCTAGCCGGCACCGCCGTCCGGCCGGCCTCGGAGCCGCCGCCCGCGACAGCCGCTCCCGACCCGGTCCCGGCGGCGAGCGACCCGCCGGCACGCGCCGACGGCGGCACGCCGCGCGCTGACGACGCGACGACCGGCGCTGCCCCACCGGCGGATCCGGTGCAGCCGGGCGAGCTGCCGGCCGACGACGGGGCGGCGGTCGAGGTGGCGCCACAGGACCCGGCCGCCGTCCCGCCGACCACGACGGCGGTCGCCGACGCTCCGGACGACGGGCTGCCACCCGGCCCGCCGGCGGTCGCGGTCGCGCTGGTGCTCGCCGCGGCGCTGTCGACCACCCTCACCGGCCTGCGGTCGAGCCCGCGGGAGCGGAGGCAGGACCAGGACCGCTGAGCCGGGCTCAGCCGATCGTGCGGCGCGACCTCGCGACGACCGCCGCGGCCTGAGCCCGCACCGCCGGGTCCGCGACGTCGGTGCCCGCGTCGTACACCGTCTGCCACTGCAGGTCGTCGGAGCCGGGCTGCCGGCGGCCGACCACGCGCACCCCACCGGTCGGCTGCAGCCGCACGTGCGTGCTCCAGGCGACGCTGCCGCTCACGCCGGCGCGCACGGCGTCGGGGAGCCCGCCGTCGTCGTCGACCAGCCGGAGCACCGTGGTGCGCCCCGTGCCGCCGACGGGTGCGGCGCCCGGCGCCAGCTCGTCGACGGTGAGCACCGGGCGCTGCCACCCGACGTGCTCGACCTGGGCCCACGGCAGCAGGTCGCCTCCGGGCAGCAGAAGGCCCAGCGTCGTCACCACGACGGGCCGCCCGTCGTCGGTGAGCGCCCAGGCGACCCGGCGGTCACCGCGCGGCACGGCGGCGGCGCGGACGACGTCGGGCACCGGGCGCCGGCGGAACAGCCTCATCCCGCGCAGCGTAGGTGGGGCACCATGGTCGCGTGCTGCGCCGACCCGCCCTCCTCCTCCCGACCGCCCTGCTCGTGCTGCTACCCGCCTGCAGCGAGGTCCGGGAGACCGCCGGCCGCGCCGGTGACTGCGCGGGCCTGATCCGCGACGTCGCGGCCACCGGCCTGTCCGGCACGCCGTCGCTCGACGACGCGGAGGCGGCCGTGCGGCGGCTCGACGACCGGCTGCAGGAGATCGACGACGAGGAGCTGGCGGCGGCCACCCGCGCGCTGCGCGACCGGCTGCAGGAGCTGGTCGAGGCCGCCCGGTCCGCCGACGCCGACGGCGCCCGGGCCGCAGCCGACGACGCGCGAGCCGCCGCGCGCGAGACCGCCCGGTTGTGCGGCGTGCCGGTGGACCAGGTGCTGGGCACCGGCTGAGCTGAGCCGAGCCGGCCGCTACGCCGCGCGGGCCCGCGCCAGGCCCGCCTGCACGCCGGTGACCACCTCGTCGGCGACGGTGCCGACCAGCTCGGGAGGCTCGTCGGCGGCGAAGACGTGCTCGAGGAGAACCACCACGACCGTCGCGCCGTCGCGGAAGGCGATGTCCTCACGGAACCCGTTGCCGTCCTGCAGCGTGCCGTCGACGAGCGCCTGGTACTGGTACCGCACCTGCAGCTGGAAGCCGCCCTCACCGGCGTCGCCGACGTCGCGCACCTCCGCGACCCGGTACCCGCTTCCCTCCGCGGCGCCCGGCGCCGCCGCGTTCTCCGCCGTGAGCCGCTCGGCCCGGCAGGTGCGGTAGGGCTCGGCACGCAGGTCGTCGACGAACGCGGCGGCGGCCGTCTCGTCGCCGAAGGCGTACGCGTCGGAGCGCGCGAACGTCGCCGCCGCACCGCGCTGGTGGATCGCGCCCTGCACGCGGCCGCCCTCGAGCAGGCCGTCGTCCCAGCCGGTGCGGGCCAGGCACGAGTCGCTCTCGACGCCCTGCACGCCCTGCACCCGGGTGTGCACGCGCCAGGGCTGTGGCAGGTCGCCCTCGCGGAGCACCGCGGCGGCGGCTCGTGGTGCCGCCTCGGACGGCTCCGCCGCCGGCGTCGTGCTCGCGACCGACCCCGAGGGAGGGGACGCGGGCGCCGCGCCGTCGTCACCGCAGCCGCCGAGCAGGCCCGCCACCAGCACAGCGACCAGCAGCACGGCGGCAGGCCGGTCGGCCGCGGCGGGCATGCCAGGACGGTAGTGGGCCTACTCGAGGTAGTCGCGCAGCTTCTGCGACCGCGACGGGTGACGCAGCTTGGACAGCGTCTTGCTCTCGATCTGCCGGATGCGCTCGCGCGTGACGCCGAACTCCTGCCCGACCTCCTCCAGCGTGCGCGGCCGGCCGTCGAGCAGGCCGAACCGCATCTGGATCACCTTGGTCTCGCGCTCCGACAGCGAGTGCAGGACGTTCTCGAGCTGCTCCTGCAGCAGCAGGAACGACGCCGCGTCGAGCGGCACGACGGCGTCGCCGTCCTCGATGAAGTCGCCGAGGTGCGAGTCGTCCTCCTCACCGATCGGCGTGTCGAGCGACACCGGCTCCTGCGAGATCTTCTGGATCTCGAGCACCTTCTCCGGCGGCAGGTCCATCTCGCGCCCGATCTCCTCGGGCGTCGGCTCGCGGCCCAGCTCCTGCATCAGCTGGCGCGAGATGCGCAGCAGCTTGTTGATGGTCTCGACCATGTGCACCGGGATGCGGATGGTGCGCGCCTGGTCGGCGATGGCGCGCGTGATGGCCTGCCGGATCCACCACGTCGCGTAGGTCGAGAACTTGTAGCCCTTGGTGTAGTCGAACTTCTCGACCGCGCGGATGAGCCCGAGGTTGCCCTCCTGGATGAGGTCCAGGAACAGCATCCCCCTCCCGACGTAGCGCTTGGCGATGCTCACCACCAGACGCAGGTTCGCCTCGACGAGCTGTCGCTTGGCGCGCGCGCCGTCCTCCGCCAGGAAGGCGAGGTCGGCCCGCAGGTCGGCCGGCAGGTCGGGTTCGTGCTCGAGCTTCTCCGCGGCGAACAGGCCCGCCTCGATGCGCTGCGAGAGGTCGACCTCCTGCTCGGCGGTGAGCAGCGGGACGCGGCCGATCTCCTTGAGGTACATCCGCACCGGGTCGCTCGTCGAGCTGGTGCGGGCGGCGAGCTCCTCCTCCTCGCGGCGCAGCGCCTGCTCGCGCTCCTCCGCGCCCTCGGAGTCGTCGACGGCCTCGAGGACCTCCACACCCGCCTCGGCGCAGACCTGCAGCACGGCGCCGAGCTCCTCGGCCGGCAGGTCGGCCGCGACCATCGCCGCCGTGACCTCGTCGGAGGTGAGGAAGCCGGCGTCGCGGCCGTGCGCGAGCAGCGCCCGGATCTCGGCCACGCCGCTGAGCGACGACACCACCGGGACGCCCGGCTGGGCGGGGAGGACGGACACCGGACCACCGCGGTCCGCGGCCGCCTCCCCCCTCGTCACAGCGCCGCCCGTCCCGTCACAGGGCACCGATCCCGCGCTCGCGCAGCGCCCGCGCCGTCTGCTCGAGCTGCACGAGCTCGGCGAACAGCCGGTTGTACTGCTCGGGTTCCTCGACCGGGTTCAGCCGTTGCAGCCGCTGCTTGAGCTCGACCGCGCGACGGATGGCCGCGAGCTCCTGCACGCGGGCGAGCACCGCGCCGGCGTACCGGTCGTCGGGCTCGGCGTCCGACAGCGGCGCCTCCACGGCCAGCCGTGTGACGGCGGTGCGCACCGAGTCGTCGGGCGCCTGCCTGAGCAGCGCGCTCACCCACGCCTCGCCGCCGGCCGTGCTCGCGGTGCCCCCTGCCCCGAGCACCAGCTGATGCACCGCCCGCGCCCCCGGGTGCACGAACACCTCAGGGCCGAGGGCGTCGTACTGCGGGGCGACGAGCACCGGTGCCTGGACGGCGAGCTTGACCAGCTCGCGCTCGGCCGTGACGGCCGCCGTGTCCGGCGGTGGCGGTGCGGCCGCCCGGCGCTGCGCGGGCGTGCGCGGCTCGCCGGCGAGCTCGGCCACGCGCGCGAGCACCGGCTCGACCTCCATGCCCAGCCAGCCGGCGAGCCGCCGGGCGTACTCCGGGCGCAGCGCGCGGTCCTTGAGCCGGCCGACCAGCGGCGCCGCCTCCCCGAGCGCGCCGACCCTGCCCTCGACGGTCTCCAGGTCGTACTTGGCGAGCACCGAGCGGATCGCGAACTCGACCAGCGGCGTGCGGGCGGCGACCAGGTCGCTGACGGCGGTGTCGCCGCGGGCCAGCCGCAGGTCGCACGGGTCCATGCCGTCCGGCGACACCGCGACGAACGTCTGCGCGACGAAGCGCTGCTCCTCGCCGAACGCCTTGAGCGCCGCCTTCTGACCGGCGGCGTCGCCGTCGAAGGTGAACACCACCTCGCCGCGCATCTCGTCCTGGTCCATGAGCAGCCGGCGCAGCACCGCGATGTGGTCGGTCCCGAACGCGGTGCCGCAGGTCGCGACGGCGGTCGGCACGCCCGCGAGGTGGCAGGCCATGACGTCCGTGTACCCCTCCACGACGACGGCCTGCCGCCGCTTGGCGATCTCCTTCTTGGCCCGGTCGAGCCCGTACAGGACGGCCGACTTCTTGTAGATCGGGGTCTCGGAGGTGTTGAGGTACTTGGGGCCGTTGTCGTCGTCGTAGAGCCTGCGCGCGCCGAACCCGACGACGTCGCCGCCGAGCTCGCGGATCGGCCACAGCAGCCGGCCCCGGAACCGGTCGACCGGTCCGCGGCGCCCCTCGGAGGCCAGCCCGCCCGCGACCAGCTCCTCGCCGCTGAACCCCTTGGCCCGCAGGTGCTTGACCAGCGCGTCCCAGCCGCGCGGGGCGTAGCCGACGCCGAAGCTCTCGGCGGCCGCCTGGTCGAACCCGCGCTCGGCGAGGAACTGCCGGGCAAGCGCCGCCTCGGCCGACCCGAGCTGCTCGGCGTAGTACTGCGCCGCCAGCCGGTGGGCCTCCACCAGCCGGGTGCGCTGGCTGGCCTGTCGCCCGGCCGCCGCCGAGCCCTGCTCGTACCGCAGCTGCACGCCGTACCGGCCGGCCAGCCGCTCGACCGTCTCCACGAACGACAGGTGCTCGGTGTTGCGCACGAAGCTGATCACGTCGCCGGACTCGCCGCAGCCGAAGCACATGTAGAAGCCCAGCTGCGGGTTGACGTTGAACGACGGGGTCTTCTCGTCGTGGAAGGGGCACAGGCCCTTCAGCCGGCCGCCGCCCGCCGGCCGGAGCTGGACGGACTCGCCGATGACGTCGGCGATGGCAGCGCGCTCGCGCACCAGGACGATGTCGTCCTCGCGGATGCGACCCGCCACCGTTCCTCCTGTCCTCGCTCGCCCACGCTCGGGCGGGTCAGGGCGCCGTCGCGCAGGCAGCGGGCTGTGGGGAAGGCCCGACCGGGCGCAGTCTAGGGCCCTCGTCGAGCCGCGGACGGCGCATTCCGGACGAGCCGCCCGTCGACCACCAGCCGGCGGTGCAGGGCGACGGCGGCGGCGTCGGTGAGCCCGGCGACGGCGTCGACCACCGCGCGCAGCCGGGCGGCGTCGTCCGGCGCGGCGGCCCAGTCCTGCGCCCGCGCCGGGTCGAGCCCCTCGGGCGCCCGGTCGCACAGCGCGTGCACGAGCTCGGTGACGACCTCGCGCTCGCGCTGCTGCGCGGCGACCACGCCCTCGCGGCTCATGACGTAGCGGGCCGCCACGGCCTTGAGCAGGCCGCACTCGGCGCGGGCGCGGTCCGGCACGACGAGGTCGGCGTCGTACCGGCCCAGCGGCCCGCCACCGGCCTGCTCCCTGGTGGCGTCCTGGGCGGCCCGGCAGAACCGGCCGATGAAGCCGCTGGTCAGTGCCTTGAGCGCGGCCTGGTCGGCGGCCGTGCCGGTGTGGTCGGCGGGCCACAGCGGCAGAGCGAGCAGCTCGTCCAGGACCTCCGCGAGGTCCGCGACCGGCTCGGGCAGGTACAGGGCGCGGGCCAGGTCGCACAGCGCGGCGCGCTCGTCCGGGTCGCGCAGGTCCGGGAGCCTGACCAGGCCCGCGGCGATGCCGTCCTCGAGGTCGTGCACGGAGTAGGCGACGTCGTCCGCCCAGTCCATGACCTGCGACTCGAAGGAGCGCCGCCCGTCGGGAGCGCCGTCGCGCAGCCAGCCGAACACCGGCAGGTCGTCGTCGTAGACGCCGTACTTCACCCGCGGCGACCCGTCCGGCGCCGTGCGCGGCCAGGGGTACTTCGTCGCCGCGTCGAGCGCGGCGCGGGTGAGGTTGAGCCCGGCGCCCGGCACCTTCACCTCCAGCCGGGTGAGCACCCGCAGCGACTGGGCGTTGCCCTCGAACCCGCCGCACCCCCCGGCGAGCTCGTCGAGGGCCCGCTCGCCGTTGTGGCCGAACGGCGGGTGCCCAAGGTCGTGCGCGAGGCAGGCGGTGTCGACCAGGTCGGGGTCGCTGCCCAGCCGCAGCCCGATCTCGCGCCCGATCTGCGCGCACTCGAGGGAGTGCGTCAGGCGGGTGCGCGGGACGACGCCGGGCCAGTCGAGCCCGGCCGCACCGGGCTCGACGACCTGGGTCTTGCCGGCCAGCCGGCGTAGCGCCCCGGAGTGCAGCACCCGCGCCCGGTCGCGCTCGAAGGGTGAGCGGTCTGCCGACCCGGCCGGCTCCTGCACGAGGCGCGCGAGGTCGGCGTCGGTGTAGCTGCGCACCGCGGTCATCGCCGGAAGGCTAAGCGGGCCTGCCGACACGGCCGGGGCGGGCTACCGTGCGCCGACCTGCCCGCCGTCGTCAGGAGCGTCCGTGTCCGCAGAGCCGGTGCCCGCCCCGCCCGGGCCGGTGCGCTACCACGTGCAGCAGAAGATCACGGTGTTCGCGAACCAGTACCGCGTGCTGGCCGACGAGGGCGGTCGCGAGGGACGGCTGGTGGCGTTCGCCAAGCAGAAGCGGATGGCGTTCAAGGAGCAGTTCACGCTCTACGCCGACGAGCAGGCGTCCCGGCCGGTGCTGCAGGTCAAGGCCGACCGCCGGATCGACGTGCGGTCGGTCCTCACGGTGACCGACCCGTCGACCGGCTCGGTCATCGGCTCGCTGCGCAAGAAGGGCGCGGCGAGCCTGCTCCGCTCGACCTGGCTGCTCGAGCAGCCCGGTCTCCCGCCGGTCACGGTCAGCGAGCGCAACCCCGTCGTGGCGGTGCTGCGCCGGGTGTGGGGGCTGATCCCGGTGGCCAACAGTGTTCCGGTGCCGTGGGTCTTCCACTTCGACGGCACCTACCCGGACGGGACACCCGCGCTGTCGCACACCCGCCGCTGGGGCCTGCGCGACCGCTACGTGCTCGAGGTGCTCTCCCCACAGCTGGACCAGCGCCTGGCCATCGCGATGGCCGTCGCGCTCGACGCGATGCAGAAGCGCTAGACCGCCTGCGGTCCGCTCTCCGCGCTGCGGCCGAGAACCTCGTAGTACAGCAGCGCTCCGGTCTCCCGGACGATGTAGCGCAGCTGCGTGCCGCGGGTGCGCACGGACGGCCCGCGGCGGGTCGGTGACGCGCGCACCTCGGCGATGCCGACGTCCTCGGCCATCTGCGTCGAGCGCAGCGTGTGCCACGGGTCGGTGACGATCGTGGCGGACGACCAGCCCCGCTCCGCGAGCAGCCGCTGCACCGCCTCGAGCGACTCGAGCGTGTTGCTGCCCTCCCCGACCGCGACGACGTCGGGCACGCCGCGCTGCTCGAGGTAGCGCGCGCCCGCCTCCGCCTCGGTGAACCGGTCGCCGGGGCGGCCGCCGCCGGCGGTGACGACGACGGGCGCGACGTCCTGCTGGTAGAGGGTGCGCGCGTGCTCGAGGCGCGCCTCGAGCACCGAGCTGGGCCGGCCGTCGAACTGCGACGCGCCGAGCACCACGATCGCGTCGGTCGGCGTCCGGTCGTCGCCGCGCGCGGTCCACCAGACGCCCGTGGCCGTGCCGCCGACCACGAGCACGGCGAGCAGCACCAGCGCCAGGACGGCGCGGCGGACCCAGCGGAGGACCAGCATCCGCTCCTGTCTACCTGGTGTCCGACAGGCTGGCCTCGAGCGCGGCCCGCCCCGCCTCCAGCCGCGCCACCGGGACGCGGAACGGCGAGCACGAGACGTAGTCGAGGCCGACCTCGGCGAAGAACGCGATGCTCTCCGGGTCGCCGCCGTGCTCGCCG
>DATMJH010000277.1:0-15511 GCA_035554015.1 Mycobacteriales bacterium | reverse complement strand
GGAGGACTACCCGGCGCTGCCGGCGCTGCCCGAGACGGCCGGGTCGATCGACAGCGACGCCTTCGTGGCCGCGGTCGCCCAGGTGGCGGTCGCCGCCGGCCGCGACGACACGCTCCCGGTGCTCACCGGCGTCCGGATGGAGATCGAGGACGAGACGCTGACGCTGGCCGCCACCGACCGGTACCGGCTCGCCGTGCGCACGCTCAGCTGGAGCCCGGCGGTGCCCGGCCTGTCCACGACGGCGCTGGTGCCGGCCCGCACGCTGGCCGACACCGCCAAGGCGCTGACCGGCGGCCCGGACGTCACGCTCGCGCTCACCACCACGGCCGGCACCACCGAGGGCATGATCGGCTTCGAGGGCGGCGATCCCAAGAGCGGAGCGCGGCGGACCACGTCGCGGCTGCTCGAGGGCGAGTTCCCGAAGTACCGCTCGCTGCTGCCCAGCGAGAGCGCGGCGACCGCCGCCGTCGCGACGCCGGTCTTCGCCGAGGCGGTGCGTCGCGTCGCGCTCGTGGCGGCCCGCAACGCGCCGGTGCGGCTGACCTTCACTCGCGACGGCGTCGTGCTCGAGGCCGGCGGCGCCGACGACGCCTCCGCGTCCGAGCAGCTGGACTGCGAGTGGGAGAGCACGCTCGAGGCCGACGGCCCGTTCTCCATCGCCTTCAACCCCGGCTACCTGCTCGACGGGCTGACCGCCGTCGACAGCGAGACGACGGTGCTGTCGTTCACCGGCCCGACCCGCCCGGCGGTGCTCACCGGACGTGACGCCGGGGCCGACGGCGGTGCGGCGGCCCCGCGGGACTACCGGTACCTGCTCATGCCGGTGCGCCTGTCCGGCTGATCCTCCACGCGCGCACGCAGGACGAGACCGACACCGCGGAGGACGGCATGGCGACGCTGGGGATGGTGGGCCTGGGCCGCATGGGCGGCAACATGGCCGAGCGGCTGCGCCGCGGCGGGCACACAGTCGTCGGCTACGACCGGTCGGAGAGCAGCGGCCGTGACGTCGGCACGCTGGAGGAGCTGGTGCAGCGGCTGCCGTCGCCGCGCACGGTGTGGGTGATGGTGCCGGCGGGCGAGCCGACGTACGAGACGGTCGACGCCCTCGGCGCGCTGCTCGAGCCCGGCGACGTCGTCGTCGACGGGGGCAACTCCCGCTACACCGACGACCAGCGGCACGCCGCCGACCTGCGCGAGCGCGGGATCGGGTTCGTCGACTGCGGGGTCAGCGGCGGCGTGTGGGGGCTGACCGAGGGCTACGCGCTCATGTGCGGCGGCGACGACGAGCACGTGGCGCAGGTGCAGCCGTTCCTCGACACGCTCAAGCCGGACGGCGAGTTCGGCTTCGTGCACGCCGGCGAGGTCGGGGCTGGGCACTTCGCCAAGATGGTCCACAACGGCATCGAGTACGGGCTCATGCAGGCCTACGCCGAGGGCTGGGAGCTGATGGAGGCCTCGGACGTCGTGCACGACGTCCGGGAGGTCTTCCGGTCGT
This sequence comes from Mycobacteriales bacterium, assembly GCA_035554015.1. Taxonomy (GTDB): domain Bacteria; phylum Actinomycetota; class Actinomycetes; order Mycobacteriales; family SCTD01; genus DATLGD01. Next base: position 14,016 of record DATMJH010000277.1, on the reverse strand, counting down.
GGCGGCAGGGCACGGTCATCAGGTCGTGGCTGCTCGACCTCGCGGTCCGGGCCCTCGACGACGACGAGCACCTGGCCGAGCTGCGCGGGTTCGCGCAGGACTCGGGGGAGGGCCGGTGGACCGTCGAGGCGGCGGTCGAGCACGCGGTGCCGCTGCCGGTGATCACGGCGGCGCTGTTCGCGCGGTTCGGCTCGCGCCAGGACGACTCGCCGGCGATGAAGATGATCGCGGCGCTGCGCAACCAGTTCGGCGGGCACGCCGTCACCGCGGCCGCCGGCGAGAGCGTGCGTGGCGCGGACGCTCCGGGCGCGGACGCCGAGGCGCCGTCGTCGGCCGCGCCCGACGTCGCCGACGCGCAGGACCGGGGCGTGCCGGGCACGCCGCCGGACGGCACCGACGCCGCCGGCGCCGGCTGAGCCGCGTGCACGTCCGCGCCCTGTCGCTCACCGACTTCCGCTCGTGGTCGGAGGTCGAGCTGGAGCTCGAGCCGGGCCCGACGGCACTGGTCGGCGCGAACGGGCAGGGCAAGACCAACCTCGTCGAGGCGATCGGGTACGCCGCGACGCTCGGCTCGCACCGCGTGTCGGCCGACGCGCCGCTCGTGCGGGCCGGGGCGGAGCGGGCGGTGGTGCGGGTCCGGGTGGAGCGGGCCGGGCGCAGCACGCTGGCGGAGATCGAGGTCAACCCGGGCAGGGCCAACCGCGCGCGGTTGAACCGCTCGCCCGTGCCGCGGGCGCGGGAGGTGCTCGGCGTCCTGCGGACCGTGCTGTTCGCCCCCGAGGACCTCGCCCTGGTGCGGGGGGATCCCAGCGAGCGGCGCCGGTTCCTCGACGACCTGCTGGTGGCCCGGGCGCCGCGGTTCGCCGGCGTGCGGGCCGACTACGAGCGGGTGCTCAAGCAGCGCAACGCCCTGCTCAAGACGGCCTTCCTCGCCCGCCGGGCGGGCGGGCGCGACGGGTCCGGCGGCGGTGACATGCGCACGCTTGACGTGTGGGACGCGCACCTGGCCCGCACCGGGGCGGAGCTGCTCGCCGCCAGGCTGGAGCTGGTGGAGGCGCTGCGTCCGGAGGTGGCCGCGGCCTACCGGGAGGTGTCAGCCGGTCAGGGCGAGGCGGGGATGGCCTACCGCAGCTCGCTCGGGGCCGACGGGCCGGCCGAGGGTGCCGCGCCGCCCGGCGGCGACCGCGAGGTGCTCGCCGCCGCGCTGCTGTCGGAGCTGGCCCGGGTGCGGCCGCAGGAGGTCGAGCGCGGCGTCAGCCTGGTCGGCCCGCACCGCGACGAGCTGGTGCTCACGCTCGGCGGGGCCGGTGCGCCCGACCCGCTCCCGGTGCGTGGATACGCCTCGCACGGGGAGTCCTGGTCGTTCGCGCTGGCGCTCAGGCTGGCCAGCTGGGCGCTGCTGAAGGCCGACGCCGCGCAGGGTGACGGCGAGCCGGTGCTGGTGCTGGACGACGTGTTCGCCGAGCTGGACAGCGGACGGCGCGAGCGGCTGGCGACGCTGGTGAGCACGGCCGAGCAGGTGCTCGTGACGGCGGCGGTGCCCGACGACGTCCCCGAGGCGCTGCTGGGCGGCCGGTTCGACGTGCACGACGGGAAGGTGCTCCGTGTCCGCTGACGCGGGCCGGCCCGCCGGCCGACCCGCCGATCAGGGCAGCCAGCCGGCCGGCCGACCAGCCGACGTGCCGACCGGCCCACCGTCCCAGGCGCCCGCCGACGGCGCCGCGCCGTCGGGGCCCGATCTCGTCCGGGCGGCACTGGCGTCCGCGCGGGCCGCGGCCCGCGAGCGCGGGCTGCGTCCCGGCGTACCGGCCAAGCGGTCCGGACGCCGCGCGGGTGCCGGTCGCGCGCAGCCGGGGGACGGGCGCGATCCGGTGCTGTTCGGCACCGCCATCGCCCGGCTCGTGGAGGAGCGCGGGTGGCAGGAGAGCACGGCGGCCGGCCGGGTGCTCGGCGACTGGGACCGTCTGGTCGGGCCCGAGGTGGCCGACCACTGCACGCCCGTGTCGCTGGTCGACGGCGAGCTCGTGCTGGTGGCCGAGTCGTCCGCGTGGGCGACCCAGCTCCGGCTGCTGACCCGCACCGTGCAGGCGCGGCTCGCGGCACAGGTCGGCGACGGCGTCGTCACCTCGGTCGTCGTGCGCGGGCCGTCCGCGCCGGACTGGCGCAAGGGTCCGCGTCGGGTCCGCGGCCGGGGTCCGCGGGACACCTACGGCTGACCCGGCTCGTGACCCCCGCCCCGCCGACGGGCGTCGTCACCGGCAGCCGTCGGCATCGTCGTCGGCGCTCCGGCGAGTGGTCGGCCCGGCCGACGTGGGGGGACACGTCGCCTGGGGTCTGACGCGCCACGATCGTCCACAGCGGCCGTCCTGCGCGGCCCGGGGTGCCGGAGCGGCTATGCTGCCCGCGGAACCCGGCCCCTGTCGGCCGGGACGCACATCGCTCCGGTGCCGACCCGACTCCGGAGCCCCCGGGCCACCGCTCCGCGCCGTCGGAGCGCGGCCGTGGCCCGCTGCGGCGGGAGAGAGCGGAGCTGCCGCCGATGGTCTCGGAACCCGTGCCCGCTGCCGCTGATCCGGCGGTGTCCGATCCGGCCGCGGACCCGACCACCCCGTCCTACAGCGCGTCGTCCATCACCGTGCTCGAGGGCCTCGAGGCGGTGCGCAAGCGGCCGGGCATGTACATCGGCTCCACCAGCGAGCGGGGCCTGCACCACCTGGTCTACGAGATCGTCGACAACGCCGTCGACGAGGCGCTCGCCGGCTACTGCGACGCGATCACCGTCACGCTGCTCGCCGACGGCGGCGTGCGCGTGCAGGACAACGGTCGCGGCATCCCGGTCGACCTGCACCCGGTCGAGCAGCGGCCCGCCGTCGAGGTCGTGCTGACGACGCTGCACGCGGGCGGCAAGTTCGACGGCAGCAGCTACGCGGTCTCCGGCGGCCTGCACGGCGTCGGCGCCGCCGTCGTCAACGCGCTGTCCTCGCGGATGGAGGTCGAGATCCGCCGCGACGGCCGGGTGTGGACGCAGACCTACACCCGATCGGTGCCCTCGCCGCTGCTGCCCGGCGCCGACACCGAGGAGACCGGCACCACCGTCGCCTTCTGGGCCGATCCCGACATCTTCACCGAGACGACGCACTACTCGTACGAGACGCTGCACCGCCGGTTGCAGGAGATGGCGTTTCTCAACAAGGGGCTGTCCATCACGCTGCGGGACGAGCGGGTGGCGGTCGGCGAGGGCGCCGCAGCCGATCCGGCCGAGGCCGAGCCGAGGACGACCACCTTCCACTACCCCGGTGGCCTCGAGGACTTCGTCCGCCACCTGAACCACACCCGCACGCCCGTGCACGCCTCGGTCATCGGCTTCACCGACGAGGTGGCCGGCACCGAGGCCGCCGGCGGGGCGGGTCGCCTGTCGGTGGAGGTGGCGATGCAGTGGAGCGACGCCTACACCGAGAACGTCTTCACCTTCGCCAACACCATCAACACCCACGAGGGCGGCACGCACGAGGAGGGCTTCCGCGCCGCGCTGACCCGGGTGGTCAACGACTGGGCGCGCGGCAAGGGCCACCTCAAGGAGAAGGACGCCAACCTCGAGGGCTCCGACATCCGCGAGGGCCTCACCGCGATCGTCAGCATAAAGATCGCCAACCCGCAGTTCGAGGGCCAGACCAAGACCAAGCTGGGCAACTCCGAGGCCAAGAGCTTCGTGCAGAAGACCGTCGGGGAACGGCTGCGCGACTGGTTCGACCAGCACCCGGCCGAGGGCAAGGAGATCGTGGTCAAGGCCTCGCAGGCGGCGCGGGCTCGCATCGCCGCCCGCCAGGCCCGCGACCTGACGCGGCGCAAGGGCCTCATGGGGTCGAGCGGCCTGCCCGGGAAGCTGGCCGACTGCCAGAGCCGCGACCCGAGCGAGTCCGAGGTCTTCATCGTCGAGGGCGACTCCGCCGGCGGGTCGGCCAAGCAGGGCCGTGACCCCCGGTTCCAGGCGATCCTGCCGATCCGCGGCAAGATCCTCAACGTCGAGAAGGCCCGCATCGACCGGGTGCTCAAGAACGCCGAGGTGCAGGCGCTCATCACCGCGCTCGGCACCGGCATCCACGACGAGTTCGACCTCGAGAAGCTCCGCTACCACAAGATCGTGCTCATGGCCGACGCCGACGTCGACGGTCAGCACATCCGCACGCTGCTGCTCACGCTGCTGTTCCGCTTCATGCGCCCGCTCGTCGAGGCGGGGCACGTGTACCTGGCCCAGCCGCCGCTCTACAAGATCAAGTGGAGCCGGGACGAGCACCAGTACGTCTACTCCGACCGCGAGCGGGACGCCCTCATCGAGCAGGGCCTGGCCGCGGGCAAGAAGCTGCCCAAGGACGCCGTCCAGCGCTTCAAAGGGCTGGGCGAGATGAACGCCGCCGAGTTGCGCGACACGACCATGGACCCCGAGCACCGCGTGCTGCTCCAGGTCACGGTCGACGACGCCGCCGCGGCCGACGAGCTGTTCAGCGTCCTCATGGGGGAGGACGTGGAGTCCCGGCGGTCCTTCATCACCCGGAACGCCAAGGACGTCCGGTTCCTGGACATCTGACGAGCGAGACGTTGTCGCGCTTTGTCACAGAGCAGTGACTGCGCGTGTTCCACGTGGAACGAGAGGGATCCTGAGTGACTGAGGTGCTGCCCCCGCCGCCCGGTGATCGCGTCGAGCCGGTCGGCATCGAGGTCGAGATGCAGCGCTCGTACCTCGACTACGCCATGTCGGTCATCGTGGGGCGCGCCCTCCCGGACGTCCGCGACGGGCTGAAGCCGGTGCACCGGCGGGTCCTGTACGCGATGTACGACGGCGGCTACCGGCCGGACCGCGGCTACTTCAAGTGCGCCCGCGTCGTCGGCGACGTCATGGGCAACTACCACCCGCACGGCGACTCGGCGATCTACGACACCCTCGTTCGGCTGGCCCAGCCCTGGTCGCTGCGGTACCCGCTGGTCGACGGCAACGGCAACTTCGGCAGCCCCGGCAACGACCCCCCAGCGGCTCAACGCTACTGTCTGTCACCAGACAGTCGCGTTCGGTTGGCAGATGGCCGGACGGTGCGCATCGAGGACGTGGTCCCCGACGCCGAGCCGAACAGCGACACCCCGATCGACGGCAAGCTGCTCAACCGCACCGGCGACCCGGTCACGGCGTCGATGTTCTTCCACTCGGGTGACCACCCGACGCTGCGGGTGACCACCCGCGAGGGCTTTCGGCTGACCGGGACCTCGAACCACCCCGTTCTCTGCCTCGAGAGCGTGCTGGGAGTGCCACTGCTGCAGTGGCGGACGCTCGACGAGCTGCGACCCGGGATGCGTGTGGTCCTGTACCGGGGTGCCCCCGACGAGCCGGACCTGCTCGACGACGGCTCGGCCGCGGAAGCGCTGCTCTGCGGTGCGCTCATCTCGGAGGGCTGGACAGCCGGCGACCGCTGTGCCTTCAGCAACACCGACGAGGCGTGGACCGCGGACGTCGTGGATGCCTTTCAGGAGGTCTTCGGCGTCCGCCCGGTCGCCCGGCGCAGCCGGCTGAAGAGTGGCAAGGATCTGTTCACCGTCACGGTGCCGCAGCATCGGCTGGAGCGATCGCCGTTGCATGAACTGGCCGGTCGGTCCAGCGCGGACAAGCGCATCCCCGAGTGGGTCTGGCAGGAACGCACTCCGTTCAAGCGCCGGTTCCTGCAGGCCCTGTACGAAGGCGACGGCTGCGCGGGGAAGGCCGCCCGGCAGAGCGTCTACGTGCTGTACAGCACGGTAAGCGAGCAGCTGGCTCACGACGTCCAGCAGCTCCTGCTCGAGTTCGGTGTGGTCGCGCGCCTGCGGCACGCGGTTGACAGGGGCGAGTGGCAGGTCCAGATCTGGAACCGCCGCGACGCGCGGCTGTTCGCCGACCGCGTCGGCTTCTACGGTCGCAAGCAGACCCGGCTACGAGCGCTGCTCGCCGGGGTGCCGGAGACGAGCACCGCGATGTCGAGCGACCACGTCCCGTTCGTGGCCGGGTACCTGCGCAGCGAGGGCCGCCGCGGCCACCGCGAGTGGCTGGCCAGGCACAACCTCGACCGCATCGAGCGCTGGGAGCGCGACGCTGAGCGCATCTGGGCGGCGGTCAGCGACGAGGCCCGCCGCGTCGTCGAGCCTCTTGTCACCGGCCAGCACTACTACGCCGAGGTCGCGAGCATCGAGGACGCCGGCGTGCAGCCGGTGTACTCCTTCCGCGTCGACAGCGACGACCACGCGTTCCTGTCCGACGGGTTCGTCTCGCACAACACCGAGTGCCGGCTCATGCCGCTGGCGATGGAGATGCTGCGCGACATCGATCAGGACACGGTCGACTTCGCGCCCAACTACGACGGGCGCTCGCAGGAGCCGACGATCCTGCCGGCCCGCATTCCGAACCTGCTGGTCAACGGCTCGGCCGGCATCGCCGTCGGCATGGCGACCAACATCCCGCCGCACAACCTGCGCGAGGTCGCCAGCGCGGTGCAGTGGGCGCTGGAGAACCCCGACGCCGACCCCGAGACCACGCTCGCCGCGTGCATGGAGCGCGTGACCGGCCCGGACTTCCCGACCGGCGCGCTCATCGTCGGCCGGGAGGGCATCGAGGAGGCCTACCGCACCGGCCGTGGCAGCGTGCGCATGCGTGCCGTCGTCGAGGTCGAGGAGGTCCGTGGTTCCTCCGGCGGCCGCACGCAGCTGGTCGCGACGGAGCTGCCGTACCAGGTCAACCGCGACGCGCTCGCCGTGAAGATCGCCGAGCTGGCCGACGAGGGCCGCGTCAAGGGCATCTCGAACGTCATCGACGAGTCGAGCGACCGCACCGGCACCCGGCTCGTCGTGGAGCTGCGGCGTGACGCCATCCCGAAGGTCGTCCTGAACAACCTCTACAAGCACACCCAGTTGCAGGACGCCTTCGGTGTGAACATGCTGGCGCTGGTCGACGGCGTGCCGCGCACGCTGCGGCTCGACGAGATGGTGCGGCACTACGTCGGCCACCAGGTCGAGGTCATCGTCCGGCGCACCCGGTTCCGGCTGCGCAAGGCGGAGGAGCGGGCGCACATCCTGCGGGCGCTGGCCAAGGCACTCGACCAGCTCGACGCCGTCATCGCGCTCATCCGCGGTGCCGACAGCGCGGAGGCGGCGCGCGAGGGCCTGATGCGGCTGCTCGACATCGACGAGGTGCAGGCGACCGCGATCCTCGACATGCAGCTGCGTCGGCTGGCGGCCCTGGAGCGGCAGCGGATCATCGACGAGCTGATCGAGCGCGAGACCGAGATCGCCGAGCTGACGGCGATCCTCGAGAGCTCCGCGCGGCAGCGGGAGATCATCGCCGAGGAGCTGGCCGAGATCGTCGGCCGGTTCGGTGACGAGCGGCGCACCCGGATCATCGCCTACGAGGGCGACATGAGCGCCGAGGACTTCATCGCGCAGGAGGACGTCGTCGTCACCGTGACGCGCGGCGGCTACGCCAAGCGCACGAAGACCGGCCTGTACCGCTCGCAACGCCGCGGCGGCCGCGGTGTGCAGGGCGCGCGGCTGAAGCAGGACGACATCGTCGAGCACTTCTTCGTGACGACCACGCACCACTGGCTGCTGTTCTTCACCAACGAGGGGCGGGTCTACCGCGCCAAGGCGCACGAGCTGCCCGAGGCCGACCGCAACGCCCGCGGCCAGCACGTGGCGAACCTGCTGGCCTTCCAGCCGGAGGAGCGCATCGCCCAGGTGCTGGCGATCGCCGACTACGGCGTGGCGCCGTACCTGGTGCTCGCCACGCGCGGCGGGATGGTGAAGAAGACGGCGCTGCGCGAGTACGACAACGGGCGGTCCGCCGGGCTGATCGCCGTCAACCTGCGCGAGGGGGACGAGCTCATCGGCGCTGCGCTCGTCTCGCCGGACGACGACCTGCTGCTGGTCAGCCGCGGCGCGCAGTCCATCCGCTTCTCGGCCGACGACGACCGGCTGCGCCCGATGGGCCGGGCGACGTCCGGCGTCATCGGCATGCGGCTGGCCGGGGGCGACGAGCTGCTCGCCATGCAGGTCGCCCCGGCCGGCGGGGACGAGGACACCACCGCGCTGCTCGTGGTCTCCGACGGCGGCTACGGCAAGCGCACCGCGCTGCGCGAGTACCGGGCGCAGGGCCGCGGCGGCTACGGCGTGCAGACGGCGAAGATGCCGGAGGGCCGCGGCCAGCTCGTCGGGGCCATGGTCGTCCGGCACGAGGACGAGATCTTCTGCATCACCGGCGCCGGCGTCGTCATCCGGATGTCGGTGGAGCCGCTGCGCTACCTGTCACGACCGACGGCCGGGGTCAAGCTGGTGCAGCTGGGTGCCGGCGACACCGTCGTCGCTGTCGCGCACAACGGCGAGGCCGCCACCGAGGGGGCGGTCGACGACGCCGAGCAGGCCGGTGGCACGCTGCCGGACGGGTCCGCGGCCGAGACCGCGGACGCCGCGCCGGTCGAGGCCGCCGCGGACGACGGTGACCGCCCCGCTCTCCAGACCGGCAGCGGGGGCCCTGCGGCCGACGACCCGACCACGACCCCGGAGGACGACCAGTGACCCCGGAGCAGGCCGGCGACCACACCCGTGAGCAGGACGGCGCCCCGGGTGCCGAGCCGAGGCTGATCGACGCACCGCCCGCGCCGGAGGAGCGCTCCCGCGCGGTCGACGAGCCGGCGCGTGCGGCGCTCGACGACTCGGCGCGGCGGGAGGCGCTGATGCGCAGCGGAGCCGCGGGCCCGGCGTCCTCTCCGCTCGGGCAGGAGCCGCCGTCGCGCGTGCCGGGAGCCGCCCGCGACGACCGGACACAGGCCCCCGGAGCCTCCGGAGGAAGCGCCGCCACGGCCCGGACCACCGGCGCCGGCTCGGCACCCGGGACCCCACCGGCTGGGCCGCCGGGCTCGGCTGGGCCGACGAGCGTGCTGCCGGCAGCCGCGGGGGCGCGGCCACCGTCGTCGGAGCGCCCCCGGTCGCAGCCTCGCCCGGCTCCCGGGCGGCCGTCCGCGCGTCCTGCTGCCCGACCGGCCGGCCGGGGCCGCCGAGCGCGGCTCGTCGTGCAGCGCGTGGACGCCTGGTCGGTGTTCCTGTTCTCGCTCGTCGCGTCGGTGTGCCTCGGCATCGTGCTGCTCGTCGCCGTGGCCACGCTGTACCTCGTGCTGTCCAACCTCGGCGTGCTGTCGTCGGTCAACACCCTGCTCGGCGAGGTGCTGGGCAGCGGCGAGGCCGACGAGGTCGTGGAGCCGTTCTTCACGCCCGGCCGCGTGCTGGGCGCGACGGCCGTGCTGGCCGCCGTCGACGTCGTGCTGCTGACCGTGCTGGCGACCCTCGGAGCGCTGCTCTACAACCTGTGCGCCTCCCTCACGGGCGGCATCGAGGTCGTTCTCGGCGAGCGGGACTGACCCCGCCCGTGGTGTAGTCTCGCCGACCGTGCGTGCCCCGGTGCGGCGCTGCACGCGGGGGCCTGTAGCTCAGACGGTTAGAGCGCATCCCTGATAAGGATGAGGCCGGAGGTTCAAGTCCTCCCAGGCCCACCCCCGCTCCCTCCCGGACCACTCGCCCGCGCTGGTCCATGCCGACAGGAGAGCCCGTGCGACGCTCGATCGCCCTCGCCGGAGTGTTCGCGCTCGTGGCCGCCGTGCTGCGGCGGCGCCGAGCGGCACGGGACGAGCGGGAGCTCTGGACGGAGGCGACGTCGGCCCCGGACCTGCGCTGACCCGACGGGTCCCGGCGAGGGCCTCCCAGGGGACGTAGCTCAACTGGCAGAGCACCGCCTTTGCAAGGCGGGGGTTGGGGGTTCGAGTCCCCCCGTCTCCACAGACGCCAGCCGCGAGGGCTGCACGCGCACGGCCCCGCCGGAAACCGCTCAAGTACGCCGCAGATGCTGCCGAACAGGCCGTGATGGCGGTCTCTCCGCCGTTCCGCCTCGGGGGACGCCCCGTCGCGGGTACCCGCCCGGTCCGGGCGCAGGGGGCAGCTCATGCGGCAGCGGCAGCGGTGGTCGGCGACCACCGGTGATGCCGTGCCGCGCTGCGCCCGTCCCGCTCCCACCGTGCGGCGTCTCCGGCTGGCGCTGACCGCGCTCGCCCTGCTCGTCACCGGCATGGTCCTCGGGCTGCTCGCCTCCCCCGCAGCAGCAGCGGACGGACCGGTGTTCACCGCCACGCCGCCCGCCGTCACGTCCAGCACCACCCTCGGCTGGAGCGGCACGGTGCCGGCAGGCGCGACGGCCGAGTGCGAGCTGACCTCACCGGCCGGGACCGCCGCCGTCGCCTGCGACGGCGGGAACGGCACCTTCTCGTTCTCGACGACCGCGTCGGCCGACGGCACGTGGACGCTGGACGTCTACGCCGTCACCACCGACCCGAATGGCAACCCGGTGCGATCCGCCCCGGCCAGCCACAGCGTCGTCGTCGACACGGTGGCGCCGTCGATCGTGCTGACGGGCTCGCCGAGCAGCCCGGCGCCGGACACCTCGCCCACGTGGACCTTCACCCTCTCCGAGGGGACGGCGACCTGCCGGGTGACCGGGCCGGGGTACGACTCGGGGGCGGCCGTCTGCGCCGGCTCCCACACTGCTGACCTGACGTCGCGGTCCGAGGGCACCTACGCCCTCACCGTCACGGCCACGGACGCCGCCGGCAACAGCAGCAGCGCCACCAGCGGCGGGTACGACCTGGTGCTGCCGCCGGACACGCCGGTCGTCACCGGACCGGCCAGCCCGGGCACCATGACCACCGTCGCCTGGTCGTTCTCGGTGCCGGCCGGCGCGACGGCGTCGTGCACTCTCACCGGCCCCGCCGGCAACACCGTCGTCTCTGATGCGGCGTGCACCTCGCCGTGGTCGACCGGTCTCGCGGCCGGTGAGGGCACCTACACGGCCGCCGTGGTCCTGACCGACTCCGGCGGCTCGTCAGCGCCGGGCACCGCCACCTACGTCCTCGACCTCACCGCTCCGGCTGCGCCGACCGTCAGCGGACCGACCGGCCGCAGCAACGACGCCACGCCGACGTGGACCTTCGACAGCGCCGGCGAGACAGCGCTGTGCCGACTGGAGAAGGACGGGATCGCCGGCACCGAGGCGCCGTGCTCGTCGCCCTGGACCGCCTCGGTCACCGACGGCACCTACCGGCTCTTCGTCGTGCTGGTCGACGCCGCCGGCAACCGCTCGAGCGCCGGCGTCAGTGGCGCGGTCGAGGTCGACACCACGGGCCCGGAGGCCCCGGCCGTCACCGCGGCGCCCGTGTCGCCGAACAACGGGGCGAGTTTCACGTGGAACCACACCCTGACCGGGACGACGACCTCCTGCCGGCTCCTGCACGGCACGACCGTGCTGCAGGACTGGGCCGCATGCACCGGCACCGTCACCGTGGATGTCAGCGGCCTCGGTGACGGCCTGGTGACGCTGGAGCTGCGCAGCGCAGACGACCTCGGCAACCTGAGCGCCACCACGACGAGCGCGGTCACCCTCGACCGGACCGCGCCCGCCGCGCCATCTGTGACCACGCCGTCCGGCCCGTCCTCGACCGCAGCCTTGCCGGTCACCTTCTCCGGTGAGACGGGCACCACCGCGACCTGCACGCTGCTGCGGGACGGCACCGTCCTGGAGAGCGTCAGCGGCTGCCTCAGCGGCCACACGTTCGACCTCACCAGCCGTCCGGACGGCACGTACACGGTCCGGGTGGCCCTCACCGATGCGGCCGGCAACACCAGCGCCGCGGGCTCGGACAGCTACGTGTACGACGCCACGGCCCCGGGCGCGCCGGTCTTCACCGTCGAGCCGGCTCCCTCGTCGTCGGCGACGCCGGTCTGGGAGTTCACCGCTGACGGCAGCGCGACGTGCACCCTGACCGCGCCGGACGGCACGGTGCTGCACGACGGAGCGTGCACGAGCCCCTTCGCGCCGTCACTGGGCTCGGCGATGGACGGCACGTACACGCTCGTCGTCCGTGCCGTGGATGCGGCCGGCAACGTGTCCGACCCGGCGATCAGCACCTTCCTCCTCGACGCGGTAGCTCCCGCTGCCCCGGTCGTCTCCGCGCCGGCGGGGCCGAGCAACTCGCGGTCGTGGACCGTCACGTGGACCGGTGAGGCCGGCACGACGGCGACCTGCGTGCTGCGTCTCGGTTCGTCGGTGGTGGAGACGGTGGCCGGCTGCCTGTCCGGGCACACCTTCACGCTGTCCGGCGCTGACGGCACCTACTCCCTCCGCGTGACCCTGACCGATGCGGCCGGCAACACCAGCTCGGCCGGGACCGCGTCCTTCGTCCTGGACACCACCGCCCCGGCGGCCCCGGCCGTCACCGCGCCGGCAGGTCCGTCGGCCGCGAGGTCGTGGAGCGTCGCCTGGTCCGGTGAGTCCGGCACGACGGCGACCTGTGTCCTGCGGCGGGGGTCGACGGTGCTGGAGACGGTGAGCGGGTGCCTGTCCGGCCACACGTTCACGCTGTCCGGCGCGGACGGCACCTACACCGTCGACGTCAGGCTCACCGACGCGGCCGGCAACACCGGCTCGGCCGGGACGGCGTCCTACGTCCTGGATACGACGGCGCCGGCTGCTCCGGTGGTGTCCGCGCCGGCCGGCCCGAGCAACGCCCGGTCGTGGACGGTCACGTGGACCGGTGAGAGCGGGGCCAGCGCGACGTGCGTGCTCCGCTTCGGCGCGACGGTGCTCCAGACCGTCAACGGCTGCGTGTCCGGCCACACGTTCACGCTGTCGGGCGCGGACGGCACCTACAGCGTCGCGGTCACGCTCACCGACGCGGCCGGCAACACCGGCTCGGCCGGCACCGCGTCCTACGTCCTGGACACGGCCGCTCCGGCTGCCCCGGTGGTGTCCGCGCCGGTCGGTCCGAGCAACAGCCGGTCGTGGACGGTCACGTGGGCCGGTGAGAGCGGCACGACGGCGACGTGCGTGCTGCGGCTCGGGACGACCGTCGTGCAGACGGTCACGGGCTGCGTGTCCGGCCACACGTTCACGTTGTCCGGCGCGGACGGCAGCTACAGCGTCGAGGTCACCCTCACCGACGCCGGCGGCAACACCAGCACCGCGGGCACAGCCGAGTACCAGCTGGACACGACGCCGCCGACCGTGCCGGTCTTCAGCAGCGAGCCCGGGACGTCGAACAGCCGCACGCCGACCTGGCAGTTCTCCTCCGACGCCGGCGCCACGCTGCTGTGCCGGCTCACCGGACCGGACGGCGTCCTCATCGACGGCGTGTGCTCGAGCCCGTTCACGCAGAACCTGAGCGGGCGGCCCGACGGCCTGTACGTGCTCGAGGTCCGTGCCCGCGATGCCGTGGGGAACGTCTCGGACCCGGCGACGAGCACCTACACGCTCGACACGGTGGCACCGGGCACGCCGACCGTCGTCACGTCGCCGGTCTCGCCGTCGGCCGGCCGCACGCCCACCTGGGAGCTGAGCGGCGACGCGGACGCGACCCTGCTCTGCCGGCTCACCGGACCCAGCGGGTCGCTCGTGCACGACGGCGCGTGCGCCACCACCTTCACTCCAGACCTGACCGGCCTGGCCGACGGCACCTACACGCTCGAGGTCCGCGCCGTCGACGCCGCCGGCAACGTCTCGGCGGCCACCACGAGCACCTACCTGCTCGACACGACCGCCCCGGCCGCTCCGATGGTGTCGGCGCCGGCCGGTCCGAGCAACGTGCGGTCCTGGACGGTCACGTGGGCCGGGGAGAGCGGCACGACGGCGACCTGCCAGCTGCGGTTCGGCACCACGGTCGTGCAGACGGTCGGCGGGTGCCTGTCCGGCCACACGTTCACGCTGTCCGGCGCGGACGGCGGCTACTCGGTGCGGGTGACGCTCACCGACGCCGCGGGCAACAGCAGCAGTGCCGGCACGGCGTCCTACCTGCTGGACACGACGGCGCCGGCTGCTCCGGTGCTGTCGGCGCCGGCCGGTCCGAGCAACGTCCGGTCGTGGACGGTCACGTGGACCGGTGAGAGCGGCACGACGGCGACGTGCGTGCTGCG
>DATMJH010000276.1:0-2532 GCA_035554015.1 Mycobacteriales bacterium | reverse complement strand
GGCGTCCCTTCGCGAACCACGAGAAGGGTGTCGCCGTCGACGACCTGCGGCCCGGCATCGAGCGGTCGCGCGACGTCGGTGATGACGAGCGACGGCGCGTAGCCCAGGTCGCGGTCCTGCGGGCGTACCCAGCCGCCGCGTGCGGCGTCGTAGGTCTGCAGCGCCGCCGGGCGCCACCGCGCGAGCGCCTCCACGAGCATGCGGGCGACGGCCGCCCGCTGCGCCCGCCGGTCCGGCGGGGACACCACGTACACGTCGTGCGCGGCGGACCGGGCGAGAGCGCGTGCGACGGGTGCGAGCCCCGGCACGGCGTTGGGGTCGTGCACCGTGCGACCCGGGAAGCGCACCACGCCGAGCACCGGCGCCCCCACGAGGGTCTCGATGTCGTGCGGATCGACCACGGGCCGCCGAAGCACGTACAGCAGGCCGACGAGACCGAGCCCGAGCAGGCCGCCGGCGACCGCGCCGACGGCCAGCTGGACCGGCGTGCCGGGTGCCCGGGTCGCCGGTTCGGCGCTCGGCGTCGCCGGGCTCTGCAGCACGAAGACCGCGAGTCCGGGCCCGGGGCGGTTGAGCTCGTCCAGGTAGGCCTCGGCCGCGGTGTTGGCGATGTCGGCCGCCAGCTGAGGGTCCTCGTCACGGGCCGTCACGGTCATCACCACGGAGTCCTGACCGGTGACGACCGACAGCTTGTCCGGGATGAGGGAGCCGCCGGCGGTCGACAGGCCGTACCGGCGGCCGACGTCCGCGGCGACGGCACCGTTGTTGAAGACCGCCTCGCCGTAACGGGGGAGCGCTGCGAGCGGCAGGGTGAACTGGCGCGCGACGACGAGCGCCTGCGACTCGTACACCGTCTCCGCCTGCGACCGCAGCACCCACGGCACCAGGACCATCGCGACAGCGATGCTGAGCACGAGCAGCGGTGCATACGCGCGCACCGCCCACCGGACCGGCCCGGGAGCCGGCGGCATGCGCCCTGCGTCTGCGGTCATCGTGCTGCCCCGTCCTCTGCCCTCCGGCCGGAGCGCAGAGGCCCATTGTGCGGTGCGGCGCGGCGCGTCGTGCGCTCCGGCTCGCCCGCGCGCCGCTGTAGGTTGTCGCGGCCGAGCGCCTCACGTCCGGAGCCCTTCATGCACGTGTCGCCGTGACGGTCGGCCCCGACGGCGACCCGCGCGGGACCGCTCCTCCTCCCGGCCCGTCCGGCACCGCCGACGAGCTGGGCCGCCGGCACGTGCGCGGCTCGGCCCTGTTCACCGTGGGCCGCCTGCTCTCGATGCTGTTCACGGTCTCGACCCAGGTCGCGATCGTCCGCTACCTGCCGGTGGAGGAGTACGGCGCGTTCGCGTACGCCCTCGTCATCGTCAGCACCGGTCGGCTGCTGCTCAGCCTCGGGCAGGGCAGCGTGCTCAGCCGGTTCGTGTCGCTCTACGAGGAGCGCGGCGACCCGGCCCGGACCGCCGGGAGCCTCCTGCTGGGCGCCATGACGGTGGCGGTGACCGGCACTGCGCTGCTCGTCGCATCGCTGCTGCTCGTCGACGAGCTCGCCACCTCCGGCCTGGAGGGCGGCCCCGAGCTGTCGGCACTGCTGCTCGTTCTCATCCTGCTCGCGCCGCTCGAGGCGCTCGACGAGCTGTTTCTCGCGGTGTTCGCCGCCATGACGAAGGCGAGGAGCATCTTCGTCCGCCGGTACCTGCTCGTGCCGGGCCTGCGGCTGCTCGTGGTGCTGCTCATGGTCGTGACGTCGCAGGACGCCGTCTTCCTCGCCGTCGGCTACGTCGCCGTGCAGGGCCTGGGCCTGCTGGTCTACGCGGCCCTGCTGGTGCGGCTGCTCCGCGAGCGCGGGCTCCTGGGCTACCTGCGCCCGCGACGGGTGGCGCTCCCGGTCCGGGCCGTCCTCGCACTCGCGGTGCCGTCGCTCACCGGGACGCTCGTCTACCTGTCGATGAACTTCGGCAGCGTCGTGCTGCTCTCGCTGTCGTGGGGCGCGGCCGAGATCGCCCTGTACCGCGCGGTGTTCCCGGCGGCGCGGCTGAACCAGTTCGTCTTCACCGCCTTCTCGACCCTGTACCTGCCGATGGCGGCGCGGCTGTTCGCACGCGACGACCGCGCCGGTGCGCGGGACGCCTACTGGCACACCGCCGTCCTGCTGGCGGTGGCGTCGTTCCCCGTCTTCGCGATGACCTCGGTCTTCGCGCCGCACACCACGGTCGTGCTGTTCGGCGAGCGCTACGCGGACTCGTCGACCGTGCTGCTGCTGCTGTCCGTCGGCTACTACCTGAACGTGGCCCTGGGTTTCAACATGAACACGCTGGTCGTGTTCGGTCGTGGCCGCCGGCTGCTCGCCATCAACACCGCCGCTGCGGTCGCGAACCTCGCCGGTTGCGCCGTGCTCGTGCCGGAGCACGGCGCCGTCGGTGTGGCGGTCGCCAACGCGCTGACGCTCCTGCTCCAGAACGGGCTCTACCAGTGGAGCCTGAGGGGCACGCTCGACACCGGCTTCGTCGACCGGCGGCACGTCCGTCCCTACCTGCT
>DATMJH010000275.1:0-2313 GCA_035554015.1 Mycobacteriales bacterium | reverse complement strand
CCGCTGCTCCGCGACCGCGGCGAAGGTCTGGAACGTGCCCTGCACGATGCCCTGGGTGCCGATGTAGATCCACGAGCCCGCGGTCATCTGCCCGTACATCGTCAGCCCGAGGGCCTCGAGCTCCCAGAAGCTCTGCCAGTCGGCCCAGTCGGGCACCAGCAGCGAGTTCGCGATCAGCACCCGCGGCGCGTGCGCGAAGGTGCGGAAGACGCCGACCGGCTTGCCGCTCTGCACGAGCAGCGTCTCGTCGTCGGTCAGCCGCGTCAGCGTCGACTCGATCACCTCGAGCGAGCGCCGGTCGCGCGCGGCCTTGCCGCTGCCGCCGTAGACGACGAGGTCCTGCGGGCGCTCGGCGACGTCGGGGTGCAGGTTGTTGCGCAGGCACCGCAGTGCCGCCTCCTGCAGCCATCCCCTGCACTCCATGCCTGCCTCCCGGTCAGTCCAGCGGTCCGACGGCGTCCTGCGCGGCCCGCACCACCGCGCCGCTGCGCACCAGGTCGACGGCGGCGGCCAGCTCCGGCCCGAGGTGCCGGTCCGGCCCCGGCCCGGGCACCGACTCGCGCAGCCGTGCGACGACCGCCGCGGTGCCCGGGGCGGGCGCCAGCGGCGCGCGCAGGTCGAGCGAGCGCGCGGCCGTCAGCGCCTCCACCGCCAGCACCTGGGCCAGCCCCTCCAGTGCCCGCCGCAGCTTGCGCCCGGCCGACCAGCCCATCGACACGTGGTCCTCCTGCAGCGCCGACGACGGGATCGAGTCGACGCTGGCCGGCACCGCGAGGCGCTTGAGCTCGCTGACGATCCCGGCCTGCGCGTACTGGGCGATCATGTGCCCCGAGTCGACCCCGGCGTCGTGCGCGAGGAACGGCGGGAGCCCGCCGCTGCGCGCCGCGTCCAGGTGCCGGTCGGTGCGCCGTTCGGACATCGACGCGACGTCGGCGACCGGCACGGCGAGGAAGTCCAGGGCGTATCCGATCGGGGCGCCGTGGAAGTTGCCGTTCGACTCCACCCGGCCGTCCTCGGTGAGCACCGGGTTGTCGATCGCTGCGCCCAGCTCGCGGGCTGCGACGGCGCGCGCGTGCGCCAGCGTGTCGCGTGCCGCCCCGGCGACCTGCGGCGCGCAGCGCAGGGAGTACGCGTCCTGCACGCGCGTGCAGTCCTCGGTGCGGTGCGACGCCATGACGGCGGAGCCGGCGAGCAGCCGCCGAAGGTTCGCGGCCGACGCCTGCTGGCCCGGGTGCGGCCGCATCGCCATGAGGTCGGCGGCGAAGGCCGCGTCGGTGCCGAGCAGCGCCTCGACGCTCATCGCGGCGACGACGTCCGCGGTGCGCAGCAGCAGCTCGAGGTCCGCGCAGGCGAGCGCCAGCATGCCGAGCATCCCGTCGGTGCCGTTGACGAGGGCGAGCCCCTCCTTCTCGGCGAGCTCGACGGGCGGCACGGGTGACGGCGCGCCGTCGAGCGTCTCACCCTCGCCCATGAGCACGAGCGCGACGGCGGCCAGCGGCGCCAGGTCGCCGGAGCAGCCCAGCGAGCCGTGCTCGCGGACCACCGGTGTCGTGCCGGCGTCGAGCAACGCGGCGAGCGACTCGACGACGACCGGGCGGACGCCGGTCGCGCCGGTCGCGAGGGTGCGCAGGCGCAGCAGCATCATCGCCCGCACCACCTCCGGCTCCACCGGGTCGCCGAGGCCGGCGGCGTGCGAGCGGACCAGGCTGCGCTGCAGCTGCGCCCGCAGCTCCGCCGGGACGTGCCGGGTGGCCAGCGCGCCGAACCCGGTCGAGACGCCGTAGTGCGCGTCCGGCGAGGCGGCGAGCCCGTCGACGACGGCGCGGCCGCGCGCCACCCGCTGCAGCGCGGCATCGGCGAGCCGTACGCGCGCGCCGTCCCTCGCCACCGCGACGACGTCGGCCTCGGTGAGCGGCTCGCCGGTCACGACGACGCTGTCGACCACGGACCCCACCTGCGCACCGTAGGCCCGCGCGCGCAGCGGCGGTAGCAGCGGCGACGGCGTCGCCCGGGTACGTCGGCGTCCGCGGGGACGCGGTGGCACCATGTCCCGGTCCGGATCGGTGTCGGCTGAGGAGGAAGACCGGGTGGCTGCGCCGGTCCTGCGGGGTCGTGCCCTGGCCGTGCAGCGGCTCTGGGGGCTGGCCTTCCTCGCGGTGCTGGTGTCCCTCGTCGCGACCTCGATCGCGCTGTACACCAAGGCGTTCACCGACACGGTCACGGTGACGCTGCGGGCCGACCGGGTCGGCAACCAGCTGACCGAGGGCGCGGACGTGAAGGTCCGCGGGCTGGTCGTGGGTGAGGTGCGCGAGG
>DATMJH010000274.1:0-3838 GCA_035554015.1 Mycobacteriales bacterium | reverse complement strand
GGGCTCCTTGTCGAGCTGCTTGGACGACGTCCCGGAGGCGACGAGGGAGTGGAAGCCGGAGATCGCGCCGCACGCGACGGTGATGAACAGGAACGGGAAGAAGCTCGGCGAGCCCTCGGGCACGTCGTTGACCAGCGGCGCCTGCAGCGTGTTCATCCCGACGATGAGCCCGAGCGCGATGACGCCGAGCGCGATGAACAGCTGGTGGCTGTTGATGTAGTCGCGCGGCTGGAGCAGCAGCCACACCGGCAGCCGCGACGCGACGAAGGTGTAGGCGAACAGCAGCACCACCCACACGTTGCGGGTCTGCTCGACGCCGAGCGCCTCCGCGAGCCCGTCCAGCTCGATGGGGTAGGCGTTGCCGACCAGGATCAGGCCGTAGAGCAGCAGCACCCCGGCGATCGACGGCAGCAGCGCGGACGACCGGGTCCGGTAGATGTACTGGCCGATCGCGATGGCGATCGGGATCTCCACGACGATGGGGATGACCGCCCCGGGATTGGCGACGAACAGGTTGCCGATCACCACGGCGAAGACGGCGTTCACCAGCGTCAGCAGGAAGAAGATGATCGCCAGGAACAGCATCCGGGCCCGCCCGTTGACCACCTCGCCGGCCAGGGTGCCGATGCTCTTGGCCCGGTGCCGGACGGACACCACGAGCGAGCCGAAGTCGTGCACCCCGGCCGCGAAGACGGTGCCGACGACGATCCAGGCCAGCGCCGGGCCCCAGCCCCAGAAGACGGCGATGGCCGGGCCGACGATCGGCGCGGCACCGGCCACGGAGGTGAAGTGGTGGCCGAACAGCACGTGCTTGTTCGTCGGCACGAAGTCGACGCCGTCGGAGAACTGGTGCGCCGGCGTGACGAACGCCGGGTCCACCGCGTACACCCGGCGGGCCAGGTAGGCGGAGTAGTAGCGGTAGCCGAGGAAGAACAGGACCGCGACGACGGCGGCCACGACGAATGCCGGCACGGCAGGACCTCCCGGACGCCGACGCGGACGGTCGCCGTCCGGTCGGGGATCATGCTCCCGTGACGGACCTCACAAACCTGGCGGCGGTGACCCGTGCTGCCGGGCTCGCCGAGCTGGCCTGGGCGCCGCATCCCGAGCGCCCGCCAGCGGCGATCGGCGTGGTGCCGCTGGTGCTGGCCGGCGCGCCGGCGATCGCGCTGCCCTGGGCCTACGAGCAGGTGGCCCGGGAGGCGGCGGCCGCCGCCGAGGTGGCGCTGCTGCTGGCCGAGCCGCGGCTGGCCGGCCCCGGCTGGCGGCCGCTGGCCGTCACCGCCCGGGCGCAGCTGGTCGAGGACGGCGAAGGCGACCTGTTCAGCGACCAGCTGCTGGACCAGGAGCTGCGCAAGCACCCGCCGTCCCGGCTGCTGATGGACAGCTTCCTGCTCCGGCGGGAGCACTGGTGGTACCTGCCCCGGCTCGTGCTCGTCCTCGAGCCCGTGCGGGTCGAGCCGGTGGGCCGGCGGGACGGGCCGCGCGACGCCGGGCTCGTCGTCGTCGACGGCGGCCTGCACGCCGCCACGGTGCGGGTCGACGACTGGGACGCCGACGTGCTGGCGCTGACCGGGGCGCCGGCGCGTTCCGGGCCGGCCGCGCTGGTCGGTCAGGAGATCTCGGTGCCGGACGCCGAGCGGTGGACCGTGCACGTCACCACCGGGCACGTCGACGCCGGGCGGCTGGTCGTGGCGCAGCGGCCGCCGACCCGCGAGCTCGAGCCGGTGCCGGGGCTGCGCGCCCGGGTGCGCCGGCAGCGCGACCTGGAACGGGCCTGTGTACGGGCGCTGCGGGCCGCCGGGCACGGTTGACTGGTCCGTCGAGCCGAGCCTGGGGAGGTCGCGTGCGCGCTGTGCTGGTGTCCAGGACGGGTGGACCGGAGGTGCTCGAGCTGCGGGAGCTGCCCGACCCGCGGCCCGGAGCGGGGGAGCTGCTGGTCGACGTCGAGGCGGGCGGCGTCAACTTCATCGACGTGTACCACCGCGAGGGCCGCTACCCGCTCGACCTGCCGTTCGTGCTCGGCTCCGAGGGCGCCGGTGTGGTGCGCGAGGTCGGCGCGGGAGTCGACGGCGTCGCGGTCGGCGACCGGGTCGGCTGGGCGATGGTGCGCGGCACCGGCTACACCGACGTCGCCGTCGTCCCCGCCGACCGGGCGGTGCCGCTGCCCGACGGCGTGCCGACCGAGTCGGCCGCGGCGGTGCTGCTGCAGGGCATGACGGCGCACTTCCTGTGCACCAGCACCTACGCGGTGCAGCCCGGCGACGACGTCCTGCTGCACGCCGGTGCCGGTGGCGTGGGGCTGCTGCTGACCCAGCTGCTGGTGGCCCGCGGTGCGCGGGTGGTCACCACCGTGTCGACCGACGAGAAGGCGGCGCTGTCGCGCGGGGCCGGCGCCGCCGACGTGGTGCGGTACGACCGGGAGGACGTCGTCGAGCGGGTCCGCGAGCTCACCGGCGGTCGTGGCGTCCGGGTGGTCTACGACGGCGTGGGCCGCAGCACGTTCGACGCCTCGCTGGCGTGCCTGGCCCGGCGCGGGATGCTCGTGCTCTTCGGCGCCTCGAGCGGTGCCGTGCCGCCGGTGGACCCGATGGCGCTGCTGTCGCACGGCTCGGTCTTCCTCACCCGGCCGACGCTGGCCGACCACATCGCCGACCGCGACGAGCTGCTGTGGCGAGCCGGGGAGGTGCTCGGCGCGGTGGCCGCCGGCACGCTCGACGTGCGCGTCGGCGCGCGCTACCCGCTGCGCGACGCGGCCCGCGCGCACGAGGACCTGCAGGCACGGCGCACCACCGGCAAGTCGCTCGTGCTGCCGCGATGACCGATGCCGTCGCGCTGCTCGACGCCGTCGTCGCGGCGCTGCCCGGCGGCGTCGTGCGCGAGGGCCAGCGCGAGATGGTGCGGCGGGTCGCGGCGGCAATGGACGCCGGCGAGCACCTGCTGGTGCAGGCCGGCACCGGCACCGGCAAGTCGGTCGGCTACCTGGTGCCGGCTGTCGCGCGGCGGCGGCGGGTCGTCGTCAGCACGGCCACCAAGGCGCTGCAGGCCCAGCTGGTGGACAAGGACCTGCCGCGCGTCGCCGAGGCGGTGCAGCGGCGCACCGGGCGCGCGGTGACGTTAGCGGTCGCGAAGGGCCGGCGCAACTACCTGTGCCTGGAGCGGCTGAACGGCGGCGGCGACGTCGAGCCCGAGACCCTGTTCGAGGAGCGGGGCCCGGCGAGCCGGCTCGAGAAGCAGGTCGCGCGGTTGCGCGAGTGGGCCGACGAGACCGACACCGGTGACCGCGACGAGGTGCCCTTCACCCTCGACGACCTCGCGTGGCGCGCCGTCAGCGTCGACGGCCGCGACTGCCTCGGCAGCCGCTGCCCGTTCCGGGAGGAGTGCTTCGCCGAGCGGGCCCGGGCGGCGTGGCAGGACGTCGACGTCGTCGTGGCCAACCACTCGCTGCTGGCGCTCGACGCCTGCACCGAGGTGCAGGTGCTGCCGCCGCGCGACGTCGTGGTGGTCGACGAGGCGCACGAGCTCGACCGGTTCGTCACCGACGCGCTCACCGCCGAGCTGTCGGCGACGGCCGTCGCCCGCGCCGTCCGGCTCGCCCGGGCGCTGGTGCGCGAGGAGACGGTCGAGGCGCTGCAGCAGGCGCAGGACGACGTCGAGGGGCTGCTGGAGCAGCTGCCGACCGGGCTCGTCGACGAGCTGCCCGCTGCGGCGCGGGTGCTCCTGCAGGCCTTCGAGCGCACCGTGGAGGGCGCCGCGGCGCAGATCGGCGGCGGCGACGGCGAGGACGACGAGGCCGACCCGGGTGAGTCGCGCGACCTGCGCGCCAAGAACGCCCTGG
>DATMJH010000273.1:0-4666 GCA_035554015.1 Mycobacteriales bacterium | reverse complement strand
TTCCCGGCGGCCTTGTTGGCGGCGGCCTTGTCGGCGGCGGCCGCACGAGCGCGCGGCCGGCCGGACCGCAGCCAGGCGAGGTCGGCCTCCAGTGCGGCCACGAGCTCGTCGCGCGACGCCGCCGGCTGCCGCACCGCGAGGCTCCAGCGCTGCACGACCTCGAGGTCGGTCAGCTGCACGTCGTCGGCCATGAGCGCGACCCTAGTGCGCCGCCGCGAGAGTCGCGCTGCCCAGCACGCGGTCGCCGTCGTAGAGCACCGCCGCCTGGCCGGCCGCCACGCCCTGTGCCGGCGTGCGCAGCCGCAGCCGCCACCCGGCACCGCCGGCACCGCCGGCAGCGCCGTCGGCCTCCACGACGCACTCGTGCACCTCGCCGTGCGCCCGCAGCTGCACGAGGCCCTCGAGCGGCAGCGCGCGGGGCTCGGTCGTCCACACCGGCCGCTCCGCGCGCAGCTCCGTGACGTCGAGCGCCTCGCGTGGCCCGACGAGCACCCGCGACCGCACCGGCTCCACCGACAGCACGTACCTCGGCCGGCCGTCGGCGGAAGGCACGCGCAGGTCGAGTCCTCGGCGCTGACCCACCGTGTACGCGTAGGCGCCGTCGTGCTGCCCGACGACGGCGCCGGTCAGCGCGTCGACGACCGGACCGGGCTGCGGCCCGAGCCGCTCGCGCAGGAAGCGCCGGGTGTCGCCGTCGGCGACGAAGCAGACGTCGTGCGAGTCCGGCTTGTCCGCCACCGTCAGCCCGCGCCGCGCAGCCTCGGCGCGCACCTGCGCCTTGGTCATGCCGCCGAGCGGGAAGCGGGCCGCCGAGAGCTGCGCGGGCGTGAGCACCGCGAGCACGTACGACTGGTCCTTCTCGACGTCGACCGACCGACGCAGGACACCGCCGTCGAGCCGGGCGTGGTGACCGGTGACGACGCCGTCGAAGCCGAGCGCCAGCGCCCGGTCGAGCACGGCGGCGAACTTGATGCGCTCGTTGCACCGCAGGCACGGGTTGGGCGTGCGCCCGGCGGCGTACTCGGCGACGAAGTCGTCGACGACGTCGGCACGGAACCGGGCGGCGAGGTCCCACACGTAGAACGGGATGCCGAGCACGTCGGCGACGCGGGCGGCGTCGCGCGCGTCCTCGCGCGAGCAGCACCCGCGCGACCCGCTGCGCAGCGCGTCGGGCGTCTCGGCCAGGGCCAGGTGCACGCCGGTGACGTCGTGGCCCTGCTCGACCGACAGCGCGGCGGCGACCGCGGAGTCGACCCCTCCGGACAGCGCGGCGAGCAGCCTCACGATGTGCCGTTCACCGCGCGAGCACTGCACCGGCCCGGCGAGCCCGCTCGACGACGCCGGGCAGCACCTCGACCAGCGCGTCGACGTCCGAGACGGTCGAGGTGTGGCCGAGCGAGAAGCGCAGCGAGCTGCGCGCGGCCGGCCCGTCGGCGCCCGTCGCGAGCAGCACGTGGCTCGGCCGCGCGACGCCTGCCGAGCAGGCGGAGCCGGTCGACACCTCGACGCCGCGGGCGTCGAGGAGCAGCAGCAGCGAGTCGCCCTCGCAGCCGGGGAAGGAGAAGTGCGCGTTGCCGGGCAGTCGCGCCGAACCGACGGGGCCGTTCAGGGCGGCGTCGGGAACGGCGTCCTGCACCCGACGCACGAGATCGTCGCGCAACCCGACCAGCCGGGCGGCGACCTCGGCCCGGCGCTGCGTCGCCAGGTCGACGGCGAGCGCGAGCGCAGCGACCGACGGCACGTCCAGCGTGCCCGATCGGACGTCGCGCTCCTGGCCGCCGCCGTGCAGCAGCGGCGTGCACCCCGTGGTGCGGGAGAGCAGCAGCGCGCCCACTCCGAGCGGACCGCCGCACTTGTGGCCGGTCAGGGTGAGGGCGTCGACGCCGCTGGCGGAGAAGTCGACCTCGAGCTGGCCCACGGCCTGCACGGCGTCGGTGTGGAACGGGATGCCGTGCTCGTGCGCCACCTCGGCGAGCTCGCGCACCGGCTGCACGCTGCCGATCTCGTTGTTGGCCCACATGACGGTGACGAGCGCGACGTCGGACGGGTCGCGCTCGACGGCCTCGCGGAGCACCTCCGGGTGCACGACGCCGTCGGCGTCGACCGGCAGCCACTCCACGCTCGCGCCCTCGTGGGCGACCAGCCACTCCACGGCGTCGAGCACAGCGTGGTGCTCCACGGCGCTCGCGAGCACCCGCGTCCGGCGCGGGTCGTCGGCGCGCCGCGACCACCAGATGCCCTTGACCGCCAGGTTGTCGCTCTCCGTCCCGCCGGCGGTGAAGAGGACCTCGGACGGCCGCGCGCCGACGGCCCGCGCCAGCCGCTCGCGCGCCTCCTCGACCGTGCGCCGGGCGCGGCGGCCGGCGGTGTGCAGCGAGGACGCGTTGCCCGCGGCGTCGACGGACGCCCGCAGCGACGCCGCGAGGCTGTCGGCCACCTCGGGGAGCAGCGGCGTGGACGCCGCATGGTCGAGGTACGCCACAGGACGAGCGTAGTCGCCGGCCGGTCAGCCGGTCACCGGAGCAGCAGGTGCGACCCGAGCGGGTGCCCGTCCGCCGGCAGGTCGTCGTCGAGCACGACCTGCGTCGGCGCGAGTCCCGCCGACGAGCGCACGGCGGCGTCCACGGCCGTGACGACGTCGGATGCCGTCGCCGACGCGGCCGGCCGCACGTGCACGAGCAGCTGGTCACGGCCGTCGCGCGGGCTGCGCCGGACGACCAGTCGCCAGTCGTCGAGGTCCGGGCGGCCGACCAGCCCGCCGGCCGCGGCCCGCAGGTCGACCGGCGTCACGCCGTCGCGCAGCGACAGCGGGGGCACGAGAGCGGCCCGGCGGGTGCCGACGACGCGCGGCACCGTGCGGCCGCACGCCGGGCAGGGCTCGGGAGTCACGGCGTCGACGACGTCCCCGGTGCGCCAGCGCAGCAGCGCGGTGCCGCGCATCCCGAGCTGGCTGAGGACGAGCTCCCGCGGCCCGGCGCCGTCGGCCCGCTCGCCGGTCGCCGGGTCGACGGCGTCGAGCAGCTCGAGGTCGGGATAGGTGTGCAGGCCGCTGCCGCCGCCGGACTCGCGACACTCGCCCCACGGCAGCCGGTGGCCGTCCGGGACGTGCACGGCGAGGACGACGGCGTCGCGGACACCCGCCCGCTCGAGCGCAGCACGAGCGGCCGCGCGCTCGTCGTCGTCGGGCGCGCCGACGAGCAGCACGGTGCGCACGCCGTCGAGCGGCGCACCGGCCTGGTCGAGGTCGTCGAGCAGCTCGGCCGCGTCGTCGGCCGGCAGGGCGAGCACCGTCGCCGGGACGAGCCCGAGGGCCTCGGCGACCGCGTCGGGGGCGTTGCCGGGCGCCAGCAGCGGCGACCCCGCGCCCAGCGCGCCGAGCGAGAGCGCCTGCGCCTCGGCCCTGGGCAGCAGCGGAAGCGCGCTGACGACGACGTCGGCACGGGTGAGCCCCAGCACCGACCACAGCCGGGCGCCGCACCGCGCGACGACGTCGAGGTCGCGGCGGGTGCTCGCGACCGGGAAGCGCATCGCGAGCCCGGCCCACACGAACGAGGTCGGGCGGGTGTCGGCCTCCACCACGGCCGCGTACGAGCGGGGCGCGACCAGCCGGCGGGCCAGCCCGCGGCGCAGCACCGGGCCCTCGGCGTGCAGGGCCCAACCGCGCTCGCCGGCCTGCACCACGAGCGCGGCCGCGCCGGCCGGGTCGCCGTCCGGGCAGACGTCGCGCTCGCCCACGGCTGGCAGCTGCGCGACGGCCTCGAGGGTCGCCACGGACGCCGCGGTGCGCCCGAGCGTCTTCAGGCGCTCCCGCCAGAACGGCGAGAACGGGCCGACGACGTCGACGACCTGGGTGCGCAGCGCCGTCGCGGCCGCCTTCGACTGCGCGGCGAGCGGGCGGCGGTCCCAGGACGACACGGTCGGCGAGCCTAGACGCGCGCCGGCCCGGCGCCCCCTCGTGGGGAGCCGGGCCGGACGGGGACGACCCGGGAGGTCAGCCCTTGCGCTTCTCGAGCTCCTCGGTGAGCTGCGGGACGACCTGGAACAGGTCGCCCACGA
This sequence comes from Mycobacteriales bacterium, assembly GCA_035554015.1. Taxonomy (GTDB): domain Bacteria; phylum Actinomycetota; class Actinomycetes; order Mycobacteriales; family SCTD01; genus DATLGD01. The sequence goes on along the minus strand of DATMJH010000273.1, from coordinate 610 downwards.
GGCCGAAGTCGGCCAGCTCGAAGATCGGCGCCTCGGGGTCCTTGTTGATGGCGACGATGGTCTTCGAGGTCTGCATGCCGGCGCGGTGCTGGATGGCGCCGGAGATGCCGACGGCGACGTAGAGCTGCGGCGACACGGTGCGGCCGGTCTGGCCGACCTGCTGCTGGTGCGGGTACCAGCCGGCGTCGGTCGCGGCGCGCGAGGCGCCGACGGCGCCGCCGAGCACGTCGGCGAGCTTCTCGACGAGGGTGAAGTTCTCGGCACCGCCGAGACCGCGACCGCCCGAGACCACCACGGAGGCGTCACCCAGGTCCGGCCGGCCGCCCTTGTTCTCGACCACGCGGTCGACGACCTTGGCGGCGGTGTCGGCGTCGCTGAAGCCGGCGCTGACCTGCTCCACCGTGCCGGCGCCGGCCGACTCCGTCGGGGCGGTGCTGTTCGGCCGGACGCAGACGATCGGGGTGCCGGTGGCGACCTTCGACTGCACGGTGACGCTCCCGCCGAAGATCGGCTGCTCGGCCACGAGCTCGCTGCTGAGGCCGACGGCGTCGGTGATGAGGCCGCTGCCGGTCTTGACCGCCAGGCGCGCCGCCACCTCCTTGCCCTCGGC
>DATMJH010000272.1:0-3318 GCA_035554015.1 Mycobacteriales bacterium | reverse complement strand
TGCCGGTCGTCGCGCCGATCGCGCGCAAGAGCGGCAACACGCTCGCCTGCAACCCCGACGCGGAGCGGCTGCTGTCGACCGGCGAGCTCGTCGGGGTCTGGCCGGAGGGCTTCAAGGGCATCGGCAAGCCGTTCAGCGAGCGCTACAAGCTGCAGCGCTTCGGCCGCGGCGGGTTCGTGTCGGCCGCCCTGCGCACCGGCGCGCCGATCATCCCGTGCTCGATCATCGGCGCCGAGGAGATCTACCCGATCGTCGGCAACGCCAAGCTGCTGTCGCGGCTGCTCGGGCTGCCGTACGCGCCGATCACGCCGTTCTTCCCGCTGCTCGGGCCGATCGGGATGATCCCGCTGCCGTCCAAGTGGATCATCGAGTTCGGCGAGCCGATCGAGACCGCGTCGCTCGGGCCGGATGCGGCCGACGACCCGATGCTGGTGTTCAACCTGACCGACCAGGTGCGCGAGACCATCCAGTCGACGCTGTACACCCTGCTGATGCAGCGGCGGTCCATCTTCTTCTGAGCCGTGCCGGGGGCGCCGACGGGAGCTCTCCGGTCGGTTTCGGAGCGCGCCGGGGCCGACGGGAGCCCTCCGGTCGGGTGCGGAGCGCGCCGGAGCCGACGGGAGCCCTCCCGTCGGGTGCGGAGGGCGCCGGAGCCGACGGGAGCCCTCCGGTCGGGGCGACGGCGTCAGCGCGCGAGGCGGGCGCGCAGCCGGCGCGGGTGACCGTGCCCGGTGTGCCGGCGACGCAGCGCCAGCCCGGCGACGACGCCGCCCGTCAGCGCGCCGACCCCGGCGGCGGCCGGCACGCCGACCTTCGCCGCCTTGCGCCCGGTGCGGAAGTCGCGGATCTCCCAGCCGTTGAGCCGGGCGGTCTCGCGCAGAGCCGTGTCCGGGTTGATGGCGACGGCGTGCCCCACGGCCGTGAGCATCGGGACGTCGTTGCTCGAGTCGCTGTAGGCAGTGCAGCGCGCCAGGTCGAGGCCTTCCCGCTCGGCGAGCGCCCGGACGGCCTCCGCCTTGGCTGGTCCGTGCAGCGGCTCGCCGACCAGCCGACCGGTATAGACGCCGTCCTCGACCTCGCTCACCGTGCCGAGCGCGCCGGTGAGGCCGAGCCGCCGCGCGATGATGCGGGCCAGCTCGACCGGCGTCGCCGTGACGAGCCAGACGCGCTGGCCGGCGTCGAGGTGCTGCTGGGCGAGCGCGCGGGTGCCCGACCAGATGCGGCGCTCCATCAGCTCGTCGTAGATCTCCTCGCCGTAGGCGACGATCTCCTCCACCGACTTGCCCGCCACGAGCCCGAGCGCCTTGTCACGTGCCTCGGCGACGGCCTCGAGGTTCTCCTTGCCGCGCACCCGGAAGGCCAGCTGCTGGTAGCCGAAGCGGAGCAGGTCGCCGGTCGTGATGAGCCCGCGGCCGGCCATGCCCTTGCCGAAGAAGTAGATCGACGCGCCGCGGATCATCGTGTTGTCGACGTCGAAGAACGCCGCAGCAGTCGGGTCGGGCGGGACGGCGAGCGCGTCCTCGACCTCCGCGGCGGCCGCCGACGCCGCCCCGGCGAGGACCGCCTTCACGCCGTCGTCGCCGGGGGACCGCGAGAACCGGAGCCGGGGCGACACGGGACCTCCTCGACCGGGCAGCGGACGTCGCCGAGCCTAGACCGGCGCGGCTCGTCGTCCGCCACCGCCGCGGGACGTCCGACGGCGGCCGCGGGGGTGGTGTGGTGTGCCAGGACGCGGACGCAGGGGAAGGGGGACGGCGGTCAGGCCGCCGCGGGACGACGCCGGCGGAGCAGCGCGGCGCCGGCGACCAGCGCGAGTCCGACGGCGCCGAGCGCCACCTCGCCGCCGGTGCGGGCCAGCCGGCACTGGCCGACGCACTCCGCCGGGGGGGCGGCCGCCGTCGTCGTGGCCCCGCGGGCGACCGCCGCGCTCGGCGAGAACGTCAGCTGCAGCAGCGGCCCGGTGACGTCGAGCGCCGCCGCGAGGTCCGGCGGCAGGGTGAGCGCGAAGCCGTAGCCGGCCGTGGCCGCGGCGGCGCAGGACCCGGCCTGCTCGAACGTCCCGGACAGCGACCCGCCGAGCGCGGTCGGGCACTCCTCGAGCGTGGCGGCCGGGTCGCCGACCAGCCCGCCGTCGAGGCCGATCTGCGTGAGCGCCTCGAGCACCGCCTCGACGGCGTCCAGCAGCGTGCCGACGCCGTCGAGCGGGATGGTGGTCAGCTGGCCGCGCAGGTCGGTGAAGTCGTAGCCGAGCTGCAGCAGCGGCAGCGCCTCGATGTCGACGGCGTTGACCTCCACCGTCGCCTCCGCGGTGCCGGGCCCGACCACCGCCGTCGACGTCGAGTCGAGCACGTTCGCCGCACCGAACGGGTTCTGCCCGCCGAGCACGGTGGCGCCCGCGACGCGCGACTGCGCGGTGGACGTGACCGTCGAGCCGTCGCTCACGACGCTCTGCGCCGTCGTCAGCACGCCGGTGTCGACCAGGCCGCCGGGGCCGGCCAGCTCGTCGAGCGAGTCGACGAGGTCGGTGTAGACCGCCTGCAGCTGCGTGGCGAGCGTGCAGAGCAGCGCCCCCTGCTCCGCAGACAGCGTGCCGTCGACGACGTCCGCGAGCAGCTCGCCGGCACCGGGGACGCCGGCGAGGGCGTCGCCCAGCGGGTCGGTGACCGGAGTGAGCCCGGCGCACAGCGCCTCGGGAGTCGTGCCCAGCTCGTCGGCGGCGGCGCCCAGCGCCTGCTCGCCGGCCGCGACCAGCGGCTCCAGCAGCGCGGCCAGCGCCTCGGCGACCGGCGCCGGGAGCCCGACGGCCAGGTGCGTGCCGGCCTCCGACGTGCTCGTCGGCGCCTCGCTGACGGCGGCCCGCGACTCGGCCAGCCGCACCTCGACGACGTCGCCCAGCGCGCTGTCGTTGATGCCGTCGCTGACCGCCGCGAGCGGCGAGCCGGCCTGCTCCCGGGGAGCGCCGTCGGCCAACGACGCGCTGGCCGCGCCCAGGCTCTGCGACTGACCGGCGATGCTCCCCGCGAGGACGGCCGCCAGCGCCTGCGCCTCGGGCGCCGAGCCGGGCACGGCGCGCACGGTGCCGGCGACCGGGTCGATGTCCAGCTGAACCGGGTTGACCGGCAGCGCCGACGGCAGGTTGAGCACCAGGCGCAGGGCCGACGCCGACGTCGCACCCGAGGTGCTGGTCGAGGTCGTCTGCGCGGTCGCGGGGGCGGCCCCCGCCACCGGCAGGGCGACGGCGACGCAGGCTGCGACGGCGAGACCGCGGACGCGGCGGGGAGGGACAGCGGATACGAGCATGGGGGCGGGGGCCGCCCC
>DATMJH010000271.1:0-5060 GCA_035554015.1 Mycobacteriales bacterium | reverse complement strand
CTGCGAGGCGACATCGGTGCACACCTGCTGGCGACCGAGCAATTGCCGGCGCTCGCCACTCTGTAGAGACAGGATCGACATGACCGAAGCCGTCATCATCGACGCAGTGCGGACACCGCGTGGGAAGGGGAAGCCCGGCGGGGGCCTTCACGCCGTGCACCCGCAGGAGCTGGTGGCGCAGCTCCTGCGCGCTTTGTCACAGCGGACCGGTCTCGACGAGTCCGACGTCGACGACGTCGTCCTGGGGAACGGAGAGCACGCCGGTGACCACGCGAACGACATCGCCCGCTCCGCTGTGCTGGCCGCCGGCTGGCCGGTGACGGTCCCTGGTCTCACGCTCAACCGGTTCTGCGGCGGTGCTCAGCAGGCGCTCATGGCCGCAGCGACCGGTGTCCTCGCCGGGTGGCAGCAGGCCGTCGTCGCAGGCGGCGTCGAGTCCATGTCGCGTGCGCAGCACGGGTTCCCGCTCGACGCCGGGAACGTCGCGCTGCAAGCGCGGTACCCGCTCGTACCGCAGGGCATCAGCGCAGACCTGATCGCGACCCGCGAGGGGTTCAGCCGCACGGACGTCGACGAGGTCGCCGTGCGGAGCCAGGCGCTGGCGGCGACGGCGCAGCAGGAAGGCCGGTTCGGTCGCAGCCTAGTGCCGGTGACCGGGGCCGACGGGGAGGTGCTGCTGGACCGCGACGAGCTCGTGCGTCCTGGGACGTCTCTCGAGACGCTCGCCGGACTCGGTGCGTCGTTCGAGCGTGCCGGGACGAAGCCGCGCGAACCCGATGGCCGGTCCTACGACGACAGGGTGCGTTCGGTGTACCCGGACGTCGACTCGGTGCGCCACGTGCACACGGCAGGCAACAGCTCGGGGGTCGTGGACGGCGCATCTGCGGTGCTCGTGTGCTCCCGGGAGTACGCGGATGCCCACGGCCTCGTCCCCCGGGCACGACTCGTGTCCGGCGCCGTCGTCGGAGCCGAGCCGGTCATCATGCTGACTGCGCCCGGCCCGGCCTCGCTCGCCTGCCTCGACCGGGCACGGATGAGCGTCGGGGACATCGACCTCTGGGAGGTCAACGAGGCGTTCGCCGCCGTCGTCCTCAAGACGGTGCGCGACCTCAAGCTCGATGAAGACCGTGTCAACGTGAACGGCGGCGCTATCGCCATGGGCCACCCGATCGGGGCGACGGGCGGCATGCTGGTCGGGACGCTGCTCGACGAGCTCGAGCGGCGCGACCTGGAGCGGGGGCTGGTGACGATGTGCACAGGCGGCGGGATGGCGACAGCGACCATCATCGAGCGGCTTTGACGACGTACTCGACGCTCGAGCTGCGGGTCGAGCACGGTGTCGGTGAGCTGAAGCTGACCCGACCCGACGTCCACAACCGCTTCGACGACGAGCTGCTCGACGAGCTCGGCCCGGCTCTCGCGGCGCTGGACCGGGACCCTGGCGTGCGCGCCGTCGTGTGGTCGTCCACCGGGCGCCACTTCTCCGCGGGCGGCGACACCGAGACGATCCTCGACGGCGCTCGCGACCTGGGGCACCTGCTCCGCGGCGTCGATCGCGGTCGAGCCCTCTACCGGTCCTTCGCGGACTTCGGGAAGCCGCTCGTCGTCGCCCTTCACGGCCACGTGTTCGGCGTCGCCACCAGCCTCGTCCTCACTGCCGATGCCGTTGTGACCACTGCGACGGCCAAGCTGGTCGATCCGCACGTCCACATGGGGCTCGTGGCGGGGGACGGCGGGTGCATCAGCTGGCCCGTCAACCTGCCGCTGGTCCGAGCGAAGCGTCACCTCCTCTGGGGCGACCCGCTCACAGGTCAGCAGGCGTTCGACCTCGGTCTGGTCAGCGACCTCTGCGACGAACCTGGCCAGGTGCGGGACGAGGCGTTCCGGCTCGCCCATCGAGTGGCCGGGCTGCCGCCCGTCGCCGTCCAGTTGACGAAGCGGACCCTCAACCGAGGACTGGCTGCCCGCGTGGACGAGGTACTGGACACCGGCTTCGCGTACGAGGCGATCAGCAACCGCACCGCCGACGTCGTCGAGGCGGTCGAAGCCTTCAAACAGGGACGAGAGGGACGGTGGACGGGCGCATGACGGTCACGACACCGACGGGTCCGAGCAGTGCGGTGGACCTGAGCCGCCTCTGGGGGGTACGGGTCGTGCCAGGCACGTACGCCCGGCACCCTGGACTGGTGCACGAGCCGCGTCCGCGCCGGCTGCTGGAGCTGTTCGCCGGGACCGCAAGATGGGCGGACCGAGATCTGCTCGTCCAGGGCGACCGCCGCCTCACGCACGGCGAGTTCCAGCAGGCCGTGCCCGCTGCGGCGGCCCTGCTCCGCGAGCAGGGCGTGCAGCCCGGGCAGCACGTCCTGGTGCTCTCCTACAACCGGCTGGAGTTCCCGCTGGTCGTCTGGGCCTGCTGGTGGCTCGGCGCGGTGCCGGTGCTCGGCAACCGGTGGTGGGGGCCCGAGGAGCTGCAGCACGCGCTCGCGCTGGCTCAGCCGGTCCTGTCGGTCAGCGACCTGCCTGACCCGTCCCCGCTCGCGGCGCACCTGCCCATCGAATCCTTCAGCGACCCAGCCGCTCACCGGTCGCCCCCTGCGGCGCACGAGCCCGGCTCAGAGGACGAGCCTGCCCTCGTCCTGTTCACCTCAGGCAGCTCCGGCCTGCCCAAGGGGGTGGTGCTGTCACAGCGCTCGGTCATCGCGAACCAGCACAACCTGCTGCGACGGTCACGCCGGCTACCTCAGGACCTCGACTCCGACGCCCAGCAGGCCGTCACGCTGGTGTGCACGCCGCTGTTCCACATCGGTGGGGTGTCCAACATCCTCACGGCGGTGATCACGGGCGCACGCCTGGTCCTGACCGAGGGACGCTTCGACCCCGCCCAGGTCCTGGAGCTGATCGAGCGCGAGCGGGTGCAGACGTGGGGCGGCGTGCCGACGATGGCGGTACGTGTCCTGGAGCACCCGGACCTCGGCCGTCGCGACCTCAGCTCTCTGCGCTCATGGCCCCTGGGCGGCGCGCCGCTGCCCCCGTCCCTCCTCGAGCGCATGACCACCGCTCTGCCGCAGCTGGCCGAGCGCGGTCTCGCCAACACCTGGGGCATGACCGAGTCCGGTGGATTCGTGACCGTGGCGGGCAACGCCGACCTCCGTGAGCGGCCGGGAACGGTCGGACGCCCCTACCCGTGCGCCGAGCTGCGCATCGACCAGCCGGACACCGGCGGCGTCGGCGAGATCCTGCTGCGCTCACCCACGGTGATGCTCGGGTACCTAGGCGTGGACGACGGCACCGTCGACTCCGAGGGATGGCTGCGCACGGGCGACCTCGGCCACCTGGATGCCGACGGCTACCTGTACCTCGACGGCCGCTCCAAGGACATCGTCATCCGAGGCGGTGAGAACATCGCGTGCGCCTCGGTCGAGGCAGCGCTGCTGGCGCATCCCGACGTCGTCGAGGCCGCCGCGTTCGGTGTCCCGCACGAGGAGCTCGGTGAGGAGCTCGTCGCCGTTGTGCGGTGCCGAGACGGCGCCGCGGTGACGGCCGAGCAGCTCAGCCGGCACCTGCGCGACCGTCTGGCGTACTTCGCGGTGCCGACGCAGTGGGAGATCACGCAGGACCCGCTGCCCACCCTCGCTGGCGAAAAGGTCGACAAGCGCTCCTTGCGTGCCGGCTTCGCCACAGGCACCTGAAGGGGATCGCTGTGCGCCTGTCCGCGGCCGACGAGTTCTTCACGCACCAGACGGCACTGCCGCACGCCATGGTGGCGACCAGCGACCCCAGCTGGCGGGAGCGGTACTGGTTCAGCCTGCACGACGTCCGTGAGCAGGACACCGTCCTGACCATCGGAATGGGGAAGTACCCCAACCAGGACGTCATGGAGGCATTCGCGGTGCTGTCCCGCCGCGGCGAGCAGCGCAACCTGCGGCTGTCGAGGACGTTGCTCCCCGACAGCTTCGAGACTCGCGTAGGTCCACTCGCCGTCGAGGTGATCGAGCCGCTGCGGCAGCTGCGGCTCCGGCTGGACGACAACGACAGCGGCGTCGCCTTCGACCTCATGTGGCACGCCGCGACGGAGCCGCTGCTAGAGGGCCGCTTCTTCCAGGTCAGCCGCGCCCGGGCCACCTACGACGCGATCCGGTACGTGCAGCACGGGCGGGTCGAGGGACACCTCAGCGCGCCGGGTTACGAGGCGGCCGCCACGGTGGACAGCTGGTGGGGCGAGCGCGACCACTCCTGGGGCACGCGTCCACTGCCGCGCGCCCCAGGACAACCGCCCGGCGAGCGCCCGGAGTGGCGGATGCTGCTCTTCGCCCCGCTGCAGCTGCCGGACTTCGGTGTCCACGTCTACCTGCAGGAGAGCTCGCCGGGCCGCACTGTGCACCTTTCGGCCGGGATCACGCCGAGGGTCGGCGATCCTCAACCCGAGGAGGCCATCACGGCCGTGCGCCATGACCTCGAGTGGGTTGTGGGAGCACCCGCACCGACGCTGCGCGGTGGTTCGCTGACGCTCGTCCTCCAGGACGGCCGCACCCTCGACCTTCAACTGCGCGCACTGCCCGGCCGCGCGCATCTGCGCGGAGGCGGCTACGAGGGGTGGAACGGCTGGTTCCAAGGACAATGGCGCGGCGACAGCACGGCTGAGGCTGACGTCTGGGAACTGGACGACGCCACGCAGGTCTACCGCTACGCGAAGGCCGGCAGCGACCACCTCGTCGAGGTCACCTGCGACGGGCAGACGGGGTACGGCATCGTCGAGTACATGGTGCTTCCGGGCTACGGCCGGTATGACGAAGCCGTTCCACCGCGACCGTCGCCGTGACGTGATGGACGACGGTGAGCGGCTGGCCGAGCGGTTGTCGCTGTTCCTCTTGGCTCAGCTGGGCGACGACGCGGCCGTCCGGCTCGAGTCCGTGCCGCGGCGCGCCGGCGGCGGTTCGTCCAAGGAGCACTGGGCGTTCGACGCATCTTGGCGGGTAGGCGGCACCAGGCGGGTCGTGCCACTCCTGCTCCGGCGCGACCCCTCCGCAGGCGTTGTCGACACGGCGACCGAGGTGGAGTTC
>DATMJH010000270.1:0-6509 GCA_035554015.1 Mycobacteriales bacterium | reverse complement strand
GGTCAGTGCTCCCGGTCGGGGTCGACGGTCTCGGGCGGGTCGGGGCGGCGAAGCGCGCTGGTGTCGCTGCGCATGGCGTCTGCCTCGCCGCCCGGCACGGGCAGCGGCGGGCGCTTCATGGCACGCCGCTCGAGGGCCGAGTCCGCGGCCGCGGAGGGCTGTGGCGACGGCGCCGGCATGGCGGGCGTCGGGTCGGTCACCGGCTGCGGCGGGTGCTCGGGATCGCTGCGGATCCACAGCGCGCGCTGCGGGAAGGGGATCTCGATGCCCTCGTCGTCGAAGGCCTCCTTGAGCGCGCGCCGCAGCTCGCGTGCCACCTTCCACTGCTCGAGCGGCGCGGTCTTGACGACGAGGCGGATCGCGATGCCGTCGGCGCCGAGCTGCTCCACGCCCCACACCTCCGGCTCGTCGAGCACGAACTCGCCGACCCGGTCGCCGCGCCACACCTCGTCGGCGACCCGCTTGATGACGTCGGACGCGTGGTCGACGTCGGTGCCGTACGCCACCGACACGTCGAGAAGGGCCCGCGACCAGCCCTGGCTCATGTTGCCGACGCGCAGGACCTCGCCGTTGCGCACGTGCCAGACCGTGCCGTCGACGCTGCGCAGCCGCGTCGTGCGCAGCCCGACGGACTCCACGATGCCGCTGGCCTCGCCGACGTCGACGGCGTCGCCGACGCCGTACTGGTCCTCCAGGATCATGAAGATGCCGTTGAGGAAGTCCTTGACGAGGTTCTGCGCGCCGAAGCCCAGCGCGACGCCGACGATGCCGGCCCCGGCGATGGCGGGCCCCAGGTCGATCTCGAACTCGCTCAGCACCATGGCGAACGCGATGCCGAACACCACGATCGAGGCGAACGACCTCAGCACGCTGCCGACGGTCTCGGCGCGCTGGCGCCGCCGCTCCGCGGCGATGGCCGGGGTGGTGTCGATGAAGCGACCGCGCAGCGCCTCCGGCACGGTCGGCGTCGCGACGGCACGCCGCACGATGCGCGAGATGGTGCGGTGCAGCAGCCACCGGACCACGAAGGCGAGCACGAGGATCACCGCGATCCGCAGCACCAGGCCGGTGTAGTCGGTCAGCACGCGGGCTGCCTCCTCCGCGTCCGGCAGCTGGGGTGCCGGGCTCGGGCTCGGGCTCTCGGTGGAAGACATGCGGGGGGTCAGGCCTCCAGGTCGGGTCGGGTCGGGCCGTCCGGACCGGCCGAACAGCTCTGCGCGCTCCCACCGTAGGGATCCGGCTGTCGGCGTCGAGATCCGCCCGCGCGCGGCGGGGAGTCTCGACGCCACAGGCAGCGCCACCGGTCGGGGTCGGCACGGTGCACGGAACGGGCTCACCGACCGGCCCTGGTCACCGTGTCAGCCGGGCTTCTTCGTGGCCAGATCGCGCCGGGCGAGGCAGACTCCCGCTCCAAGGGGAGGTCGGGGTGGCCGGTGCCGAGGGCGCAGCGCTCGTGCTCAACGCGACGTACGAGCCGCTGTGCGTCGTGCCGGGGCGCCGGGCCGTCGTGCTCGTGCTGACCGCCAAGGCGGTCGCCGTCGCCGACGGCGACGCGGTGCTGCACGCCGCTCGGCACGCCGTCCCGGTGCCGGCCGTCCTGCGCCTCACGCGGTTCGTCCGGGTGCCCTACCGCGCGAGCGTCCCGCTCACCCGCAAGGCGGTGTTCGCGCGCGACGGCGGGCGCTGCGTGTACTGCGGCGCATCGGCCACGAGCCTCGACCACGTCGTGCCGCGCAGCCGCGGTGGCGAGCACGTGTGGGAGAACGTGGTGTCGGCGTGCGGCCGCTGCAACCACGTCAAGGCCGACCGCGCGATCGGCGAGCTCGGCTGGCGGCTGCGGCGCGCGCCTGCGGCGCCGACCGGCGCCGCCTGGCGCATCGTGGGCGCCCGGCGCATCGACCCGCGGTGGTGGCCGTACCTCGACGGCCTGCCCGGCCGGCCGGAGGAGGAGCCACCGGTCGAGGCGGTCTGGGGCGCGCCGGCCTGACGTGCGGGCGTACGGTCCCGCGTCATGCAGCTGCACGACCTGTCGGCGCTCGAGCAGGCCGCCGCCGTCCGGCGACGCGAGGTGTCGTCGATCGAGCTGGTCGAGCACTGCGCGGCGCGCATCGAGGCCCTCGACGAGCGGGTCGGCGCGTTCGTGACGCGCACGCTCGACGCCGCGCGGGAGCAGGCGCAGGCGGCCGACGCCGCCGTCGCGGCCGGGGAGGACCTGCCTGCCCTGCACGGCGTCCCGACGGCGGTGAAGGACCTCAACCTGACCGAGGGCGTGCGCACGACGCTGGGCTCACGGGTGTTCGCCGACTTCGTGCCGCCGCTGTCGGACGTGACGGTGACGCGCCTGCGCGCCGCCGGCGCGATCAGCCTCGGCAAGACGAACACGCCGGAGTTCGGGCTGCCCTGCTACACCGAGACCGAGATCGCCCCGCCCGCGCGCACGCCGTGGGACACCAGCCGGTCGGCCGGCGGGTCGAGCGGGGGAGCGGCGGCCGCCGTGGCGGCCGGCCTGGTGCCGTTCGCCCAGGGCAGCGACGGGGGCGGGTCCATCCGCATCCCGGCCAGCGTGTGCGGGCTGTTCGGGCTCAAGCCGGCGCGCGGCCGGATCAGCAACGGCCCGCTGGTCGGCGACACCACCGGGCTGCCGACCAACGGGGTGCTGACGCGCACGGTGGCCGACAGCGCCGCGCTGCTCGACGCGCTGGCCGGACCGTCCGTCGGGGACCCGCACTGGGCGCCGCCGCCGGCGCAGACCTTCCTGTCCGCGGCCGGTGAGCACCCGGGCCGGCTGCGGATCGGCCGCTACCGCACGCCGGTCGTGCCGGGCGCCGACCTGCACCGCGAGGTCGTCACGGCGTGGGAGGACGCCAGCCGGCTGCTCGAGGACCTCGGGCACGACGTCGTCGACGTCGACCCGCCGTTCGGGCCGGAGACGATGCCGCTGTTCGAGGTGCTGTGGTCGGTGTCGTCCGCGGCGATGCCCGTCGACCCGGCGCGCGAGCACGAGCTGCTGCCGCTGACCCGGTGGCTGCGCCAGCGTGGCCGCGAGACCCCCGCGCCGGCGTTCACCGGCGCGCTCACGCGGCTGCAGCAGCAGAGCCGCCAGGCGATCGCGGCGACGGCGCACTGCGACGCCGTCCTCACCCCGACGCTGGCCGACCTGCCGGCCCCGGTGGGCTGGTTCCGCGACGCCGGCGACCCGCGGGCGGAGTTCGACCGGATGGCGCGGTGGACGCCGTTCACCGCCGTCTACAACACGACCGGCCAGCCGGCGGCGAGCCTGCCGCTGCACTGGACGCCCGAGGGGCTGCCGGTCGGCGTGATGCTCGTCGGGCGGCCGGCCGACGAGCTGACCCTGTTCCGGCTCTCGGCCCAGCTCGAGCAGGCCCGGCCCTGGCGCGACCGCCACCCCGAACTCTGGTGAGCGATGCGAGGAGGGCATCGAGGCCGCCGCGGTCGTCGCCCCCGAGCGGACCGGACGACTGAGCAGCACCGAGCGGGGGAGGGACGCCTCGTGACCGTCGCCGACCAGGACCCCGCCGTCGCCCCCGCGCTCGCCGAGCTCGCCGCTGCCTGCGGCGTCGCGACGGTGTACGCCGACTGGAGGGACCGCCCGGTGCCCGTCAGCCGCCGGGCGGTCGTCGCGGCGCTCGCGGCGCTCGACGTCGACGCCTCGACACCCGAGGCGGTCGACCGCTCGTTGCGGGCGCAGCGCGACCGGCCGTGGCAGCGACCGCTCGAGCCGTGCACGGTGGTGCGCGGGACGCGCGGCGCGGTCGACCTCCGCGTCCCCGAGGACGCCGACGTCGTGCTCGTCGTCGAGACCGAGGACGGGCCGGCCGTGACCGTGGACGTCCCGTCGACCGTCGCCGAGCGGCACGGTGCGCTGGTGCGGCGACCGGTCGAGCTGCCACCGCTGCCGGAGGGCTACCACCGGCTGCGGGTCACGGTGGACCGCGAGACCACCGAGGCGACGCTGGTCGTCGCGCCGGCGCGGATCCCGCTGCCGCCGGCGCTGGGCCGGGCCTGGGGCTGGATGCTGCAGCTGTACTCGCTGCGCAGCGCCCGCTCGTGGGACGTCGGCGACTACGGCGACCTGCGCACCGTGGTCGACCGGACCGCGGCCGACGGCGGCGGGCTGGTGCTGCTCAACCCGCTGCACGCCGAGACGCCCGTGCCGCCGGTCAACCCGTCCCCGTACTCGCCGTCGAGCCGGCGCTGGCGGTCCGCCGTGTACCTGCGCATCGAGGACGTGCCCGAGTACGCCGCGGCGCCGGACGACGTGCGGGCAGCCGTCGACGCGCTCCGGCCGCCGACCCGGCCCGACCGCGTGGACCGCGACCCGGCGTGGACAGCCAAGCTCGCCGCGCTCGAGCTCCTCTGGCCGCTGCACCGCGAGGAGGACCTGGCCGCCTTCCGCGCCGACCGCGGCGTCGACCTGGACGCCTTCGCCACCTTCTGCGTGCTCGCCGAGCGGCACGGGGTCCCCTGGCAGGAGTGGCCCCCGGGCCTGCGGCACCCCGACGGTGACGCGGTCGCCGAGGTGCGGCAGGAGTCCGCCGAGCGGGTCGCGTTCTGGTGCTGGGTCCAGCAGCTCGTCGACGAGCAGCTGACCGGTCTCGGGAGCGACATGCCGGTCGGCGTCGTCCACGACCTCGCCGTCGGTGTCGACGCCGGCGGGGCGGACGCGTGGGCGCTGCAGGACGTGCTCGCGCTCGGCACGACCGTCGGCGCGCCGCCGGACTCGTTCAACCAGCAGGGCCAGGACTGGGGCCTTCCGCCGTGGCGTCCCGACCGGCTCCGAGAGGCCGGCTACGCGCCGTTCCGCGACATGGTGCGCGCGTGCCTGCGGCACGCCGGTGGCCTGCGCATCGACCACGTCATGGGGCTGTTCAGGCTCTGGTGGGTGCCGGCGGGCTCGTCGCCGGCCGAGGGCACCTACGTCGCCTACGACAGCGACGCGCTGCTCGGCGTGCTGGCGCTCGAGGCGGTGCGCGCGGGGGCGCTCGTCGTCGGTGAGGACCTCGGCACTGTGGAGGACCGGGTGCGGGACGACCTGGCCGCCACGGGGGTGCTGGGCAGCGCCGTGCTCTGGTTCGAGCGGGAGGACGCGCCGGGCGAGCCGCCGTTCGTGCCGCCGGACAGGTGGCGCGAGCTGGCCCTCGCGACGGTCACCACGCACGACCTGCCGACGGCAGCCGGCTTCCTGCGTGACGAGCACGTGCGGGTGCGCGCCGAGCTCGACCAGCTCGGCATCCCGGTGGAGGAGGAGCGGGAGCGGGTCCGCCGCGAGCGAGAGCTGCTGCTGCAGATGCTGGACGACGCGGGGCTGCTCGAGGCCTGTGGAGGCGACGAGGTGCTCGCCATGCACGCCGCCCTGGTCGCGTCGCCCTGCCGGCTGGTGCTCGCCGCGTTCGGCGACGCCGTCGGCGACGTGCGTCAGCCCAACCTGCCCGGGACGGTCGACGAGTACCCGAACTGGCGGCTGCCGGTCGCCGACGGCGAGGGGCGGCCGCTCGCCCTCGAGGAGCTCCTCGACGCCCCGGGCGTGCGCAGGCTCACGTCGCTGCTGGACGAGGGCCTGCGCAGCACGACCTCGGCCGTCCGCTAGCCTCCGCCTGTCCGTCCGACCGGGCGAACGAGCCGCTCGTCGCCGTCCGAACGAGGGAGCCGTGGACCACCTTCCGCCGCTGCACCGGGGCCGCGCCGCGCTCGCGGCGGTCGCGTCCGTGCTCCTGCTCGCGAGCTGCTCGCTGGACGACCGGGAGGCCTACCCGCACGTCGGCGAGTCCGGCGGCTGGACCGCCGGCTCGGTCGTGCGCACCGTGCTGCTGTACGTGCTCGTGCCGGTCGGGCTGTGCGCGCTGATCTCCCTGCTCGCCTGGCTGCCGGGCGCGGCCCGGCGCTTCCGCTACCGCCCCCAGGAGGGCTGGACCGCCGAGCCGGTGTGGTTCGCCGGCCCTTCCGACCCGGTGCAGGCCGTCGAGCAGGCGCAGACCGGCGACGTCGTGAGAGGAGGAGCCGGTGGCTCCTGGTGAGGGTCTGGCCCCCGGCCAGCAGGAGCGCATCGCGACCGCGATCGACCGGGCGCGCACGGACCACGGCCTCGACGTCTCGGTGCTCGTCGGCGACCTCGCGCTCGACGACCTGAGCGGCTTCCGTGCCGCGGCCGAGCGGCTGCACGCCGCGCTGGGCGAGCGCTCGGCGTCGGCCGTGCTCGTCGTCGTCGCGCCCGGGCAGCGCCGGGTCGAGGTCGTCACCGGGCCGGCGGTGCGCCGTCGCGTCCCCGACCGCGTCGCCGCGCTGGCCGTGCTGTCCATGACCACGGCGTTCACCGGCGGCGACATCGCCGGCGGCGTGGTGGACGCCGTGCGCCAGATCGCCGACGCCGCCGGCCGCCGCCCCGGGCTGCCGCCTGCGGACTTCTCGCGAGCCGCGCTCGCGGCCCGGCCGGACGCGCAGCACGGCAGCAGCAGTGCCCCCGCGATCGGCGCCGGCGCGCACTAGCCGCC
>DATMJH010000269.1:0-3289 GCA_035554015.1 Mycobacteriales bacterium | reverse complement strand
CCCGGCCCGTCCAGCCCGGCCCGTCCAGCCCGGCCCGTCCAGCCCGGCCCACCCGGGGCAGCGACGTCACGCATCCGCGGCCGCCTCCCACCACAGCTCGAACAGCTGGGCCAGCGCCCGCACCTGCACCGGATCCGTGGTCCAGCCGCGCCGGCCGCCGCGTTCGCGCAGGCCGACGTTCACCGCCGCTCTGGTGCCGTCGACCACGATCAGCGCCGGCAGCTCCTGCTCGCTTCGGCGGACCAGGACGCCGTTCGCCCGCGCGAAGGCGAGCGGGTCCGCCGGCGGCTGACCGGTGACCAGCAGCCGACGCACCACCCAGTGCCGGGTGAGGTGCTGACCGAACCGGACCTCGACGCTGTCACCGGCGGCGACCACCTCGTAGGTGCGGTCCGGGCAGCCCAACCGCCAGCCGGCGCCGACCAGTGACGGCTCCAGCTGCCGCAGGCAGGGTTCCGCGACCCGGGACCGGGCCGCGGCCTCGCGCACCGACCGCGCGGCGGCGGCCGCGGCACGGGCGGTGGCCTGCGCCTCGTCCTGCGCGCGCCGGGCGAGCCCGTCGGCCAGGTCGGCCACCTCTGCCGTGGCCAGGACCCGGGCCGGGCGACCACCGCGCTCACGGGCGACCAGGCCGAGCTCGGTGAGGGCGTCGAGGGCCGCGCTGACCTGCGGCCGGGAGAGTCCGGCGCGGGCAGCGACGACCGCCGCGTCGGTCCACCCCTCGTCGAGCACGACGGCGAGCACGCGCGCCGGGGCCGGCGCCAGGCCCAGCGCGGTGAGGTCGGGCAGCTCCTGCTCGGTCACGGGGAAGCACTCTCGGGCCCGACGGACGGGTTCGGGCCGCCACGCCCCGGACCTGTGGACGGGCCGCCGCGTGCTGCACGGGCGGGCGACGGGGTGTTACGCCGGCGGCCGCGCGTGCTGCACGGGCGGCGATGGGGTGCTGCGCCGGCGGCGACGGGGTGTTACGCCGGCGGCCGCGGGTGCTGCGCCGGCGGCCGCGCGTCCTGCGCCGGCGGCCGCGCGTCCTGCGCCGGCGGCGATGGGGTGTTACGCCCGCGGCGGTGCGGGCACAGCCGGTCCCGGGGTCCGACGGGGCCTCGGCCCGGGCCTCGGTGCGGGCTGCGCGAGCCGGACCGGCCCTCGACCGGTCCCTGAGCGATCGCCCGAGTGCCGGACGCGGTGCCGAGGAGGACCGATGACACCGCCCGTCGCCACTGCCCCCGGCGCCGCGCGAGCCGCGAGCCGCGAGACCGCTGCCGGCCCGCTGGCCAGCACCGCCGCGCCAACCGGCCCGACCCTCGCCGACCGGCTCGTCGACGCTCTCGCCGACAGCACCGGCGCCGCCCTCGACGCGCTCGCCGGGGCCGCGCCGGTGGACCGCCGCGACCGCGTGCTCACCCTGATGACCGTCCACGACCTGCACACCGCACCGCTCGACGTCGTCGGGGCAGCGGTGCTGCACCAGCACCACCCGGCCGTCGCCGGCCTCAAGCGGCGGCTCGAGGGCTCGTGGCTGGCCGAGCTCGACGCCGCCTGGGCGGCGCAGGACCGGTACGACGACGAGTGGTCCGACGAGCCGGACCCGGTGGCACGCGTCGTCCGGGACATGCGGTCGCTCGCGGCGACCGACCGGCTGCCGGACGCCTACCGGTGGCTGGCCAGGACCGCCGGCTGGGACGAGCTGGTCGCCTTCCTCGCCCTGGAGGGCGGACCCGACGGCGGCTTCGACGACCTGGTCGCGCTCTGCCAGGTCGGCCTGAGCGGCAGCGCGAAGCTCGAGCTCGGCAAGAACTACTGGGACGAGATGGGCTGCGGCGACCTCGATGCCGTCCACACGACGCTGCACCAGCGGATGGCCGCGGCGATCGGCATGCCGGAGGTGCGCCGCGAGGACCAGCCGGTCGAGGCGCTCGAGCGGATCGCCGTCGGCGGGCTGCTGGCGACGAACCGGTGGCTGCAGCCGGAGATGGTCGGTGCGCTCGGGCTGCTCGAGCTGCAGGCCGGGCCGCGCTGCCGGCTCGTCGTGCAGGCCTTCGACCGGCTCGGCGCGCCCGAGGCGGCGTACCCGTTCTACGTCGAGCACGCCGACCTCGACCCGGTGCACGGCAAGGACTGGCTGGACAAGGCCGTCGTGCCGATCGTCGCCGAGCAGCCGCACTGGGGGCCGCGGATCGTCAAGGGCGCGTGGATCCGGTCGCAGCTCAACCTGGCGTTCTTCGACGCCGCCCGACGCGAGCTCGTCAGGCCGGCCAGCGCCGCCTGACACCGCACCAGGGGCGGGCGGGTCCGCGTACCGTCCGGCGGCATGGCAGAGCGCGTGTGGCTGGACGTGTCGGCGTCGGCGGCGGTCGAGACCGAGCCGGCGGCCGGCGTCAGCAGCGAGGTCGGCCGGCTGCGGACCGTCCTGCTGCACCGGCCCGGCCCGGAGCTCAAGCGGCTGACCCCCCGCAACAGCGCCGACCTGCTGTTCGACGGCCTGCCCTGGGTCGCCCGGGCGCAGGAGGAGCACGACGGGTTCGCCGAGGCACTGCGGCAGCACGGCGTCGAGGTGCTGTACCTCGCCGAGCTGCTGGAGCAGGCGCTCGACGACGAGGCGGCGCGGGCGGAGGCGGTCGGCGCGGCGGTCGCGCCGTCCGTCGTCGGGCCGACCCTCGCGCACACGCTGCGGCGATGGCTGCTCGACCTGCCCAGCGCCGACCTGGCGCTGCACCTGTCCGCCGGGCTCACCCACGAGGAGCTGCCGCGCACCGGCGCGGAGGGCGTCGTCGGGCGGATGGCGGGACCGGGCGACTTCGTCGTCCGGCCGCTGCCGAACCTGCTGTTCACCCGCGACTCGTCGGTGTGGGTGCAGGACCACGTCGCCGTCACCCGGCCGTCGATGGACGCCCGGCAGCGGGAGGCGACGCTGACCGGCGTCATCTACCGGCACCACCCGCGGTTCGCCGGGACGCCGCTGCTCTACGGCGGCAGCCGGGACGAGGCCTGGTTCGAGGGCGGCGACGTGCTGGTCATGGCACCCGGCGTCGTCGCCGTCGGCGTCGGGCAGCGGACGACGCCGGCCGGCGTCGAGGCGTTCGCGGCGCGGGCGTTCTCCGCCGGCGTCGCGCACACCGTACTGGCGGTGCCGATCGCCCAGGAGCGGGCGACGATGCACCTCGACACCGTCTGCACGATGGTCGACCGCGACCTGGTCGTCATGTTCCCCGCGGTCGCCGACACCCTGGCCGCCTTCACCGTCACGGACGCCGGCGTCCTCCAGCCGGGCGTTGGTCTCGGTGTTGCGCTC
>DATMJH010000268.1:0-7486 GCA_035554015.1 Mycobacteriales bacterium | reverse complement strand
ACCGGGGGAGCATCCCGGCCGCGAGCACCGTCTTCCCGACGGTCGCGCCGGGTGAGGAGCGCATCGTCGTGTTCCAGCGCGGGCCGGTGGGCGACCCGTCCGCCTCGGGCGACGCCTGCTTCTTCTCCGAGAAGATCGAGTCCGGCCAGATCGCCGGCTACGATGCCGTCGTCATCGCCAACCACCACGGCGGAGCGCAGGGCGGCAACGCGCCCGACGCGCACTTCTGCGGCGGGCAGGGTCACCTCTACGAGAAGACCGCGCCGGCCGTGTGCATCGGCCACCGCGCGATGCACCTGCTGTTCGACAGCGCGCCGAACTTCACCTACCCGGAGGCGTCGCCGGCCATCGGGACGGTGGGTGAGCAGGTGAGCTTCACGCCGATCTTCGATGGCTGGGGCTACGTGCACCTGTACGACGCGCAGGCGGTGCTGAACGGCGGGGGCAACACCTCGCTCGACACCTACGCCGTGCCGGAGGCCCACCAGGAGGACAAGGCGTTCGGCTTCGGTGACCTGTCGGTGCACGAGGTGGCGACGCACCCGGTGGGGTCGGTCGACGCCTACCTGTCGTACTACTCGGCCGGCATGCGGTCGCTCGAGATCATGTGCAGCAACCCCAGTGACACGAGCACCTGCGAGCTCGTCGAGACGGGCGGCTACCTCGACCCGAACGGCAACGACTTCTGGGGCGTGGAGACGTTCATCCGCGACGGACGCACCATCGTGCTCGGCAGCGACCGCGACAGCGGCCTGTGGATCTTCGAGGACACGCACGTGCACGTGAGCCCGTAGCCAGACGCTGACCGGAGGGGCCGCGGCGGGCCGCGGCCCCTCCGGCCGTGTCCGGGGCCGGGACGCAGCGACGACCTGCCGGTGAGCGCGCCGACCCAGCCCGCCGAGGCGGCGACCGCCGCGCTGCCGTCGTCGGGCCGACCGGGTGCGGTCAGGCGGCCGGCGCGGCGCTGCGGTCGCCGGCGTCGAGCAGCAGGTCCGCGAGCGGCAGCCGGGTGCGCGGTGCCCGCTCGCGCGCCGCCAGATGCTCGGCCAGCACGGCGTCGTCGGTGCGCCGTCCCACGGCGACGACGACCAGCGGCGTCAGGTGCGGGCCCAGCCCGAAGCTCGCGCGGGCTCCCGCGGCGTCGAAGCCGCCCATCTGGTGCACCTGCAGCCCCTCCGCCTGCGCCTGGACGGTCATGGCTGCGACGGCCTGGCCGGTGTCGTACAGCGCCCAGGGCCGAGCCCTGCCGGCCGCGTCAGCGGTCTCCGCGGCGATGAGCACGAGCGCGCTGGCGGCCGGCGCCCACGTGCGGTTGCTCTCGGCGAGCAGGCCTGCGACGGCGTCGAAGGCCGCCTCACCGCGGCGCGTGACGAGCAACCGCCACGGCTGGCTGTTGTTGGCCGACGGCGCCCAGCGGGCGGCTTCGAGCAGCGCGGTGAGCGCGGTGTCGTCCAGCTCGTGGGTCTCGTCGAAGCCGCGCGGGCTCCACCGCTCGGCCAGCAGCGGGTGCACAGGCACGGCGGTCGTCGCGGACTTGTGCGAGGTCATGACGACGTGTCCTCTCGGGGTGGTCGGCGCCGGCAGGCAGGTCCGTCGGTGGTGCCGCCGGCCAGAGGGGACGGCCGACGGCACCACGGCGGGTGCTCAGGCGTTCTTGATCGCCGAGATCTCGAACTCGAGGGTGACCTTCTCGCCGACCAGCACGCCGCCGGTCTCGAGGCCCGCGTTCCAGCTGATGCCCCAGTCCTTGCGGTTGACGACGATCGAGCCCTCGAAGCCGGCACGCAGGTTGCCGAACGGGTCGGTCGCGACGCCCTCGAAGGTGAAGGGAACGCGGACCGGTCGAGTGACGCCGCGGAGAGTCAGGTCGCCGGCGAGGGTGAACTCGTCGTCCCCGACCTGCTCCACGCCGGTGGAGACGAACGTGATGGTCGGGTGCTCGTCCATCGCGAAGAAGTCGTTGCTGCGCAGGTGCTCGTCGCGCTGGGCGTTGCGGGTGTCGATGCTCGTCGCCGTGATGACCAGCTGCGCCGACGACGCGGCCGGGTTCTCGCCGTCGAGCACGGCGGTGCCCTCGAACTCGTTGAACGAGCCGCGCACCTTGGTGACCATCGCGTGTCGGGCGACGAAGCCGATGCGGCTGTGCGTCGGGTCGATGGTCCAGGTGCCGGTCAGCTCGGCGAGGGCGGGAGTGGTGCTGAGCGATGTCATGGGGGTCTCCGTCGGGTCTGCCGCCGTCCTGAGTGGATGACGTGTCATTCACCATGACCGAACATGGATGACACGTCAACCATTCCGGGTAGGCTGTGGGGCGTGCCACGCTGGTTGACCAAGGACGAGCAGCGCGCCTGGCGCGGCCTGCTGCACATGACCGCGCAGCTCGAGGTGCGGGTGAACCGCCAGCTGCAGCAGGCCAGCGGGCTGTCGCAGGCCGACTACTACGTGCTCGCGCCGCTCAGCGAGTCGCCGGACGGGCGACTGCGCGTCTACGAGGTCGGGCAGGCGCTCGGGTGGGAGCAGAGCCGGCTCAGCCACCACCTGTCACGGATGCAGACGCGGGGCCTGATCGAGCGGCGGGAGTGCGAGTCGGACCGGCGTGGTGCGTTCGTCGTGCTCACCTCGGCCGGGCGCGAGGCGATCGAGAAGGCCGCGCCGGCGCACGTCGCGACCGTGCGCGCGCTGGTGTTCGACGGGCTCTCGCGCGACCAGGTGCGGGTGCTCGGCGAGATCGCCGAGACGGTGCTCGCGCGGCTCGACGAGCCCCAGGGGCCACCGGCTCGACCCTGACCGGAGTGCGACGCCGTCCGCGCCGTCGGCGATCGGCGAGGCACGAGCGTGTCGGCCCCGGCCCGATGCGCAGCGTCTTGCTCCTGGACTGCTCGTGGAGGTCCGCGGCATCCCGCCGCCCGCGAGCACGCCCGCCCACCGTGCGAGCAGGTCGCGGCGCTGCTCGCCGAGCACGTCGGCGTCCGCCACGTCATCTCGTCCTGACCGCGGCGTCGGACACCTCCCTACCGTGCGATCCCGACATCCTGCACACTCCGGGCACCCAGCGCATGGAGGATGTCGTGCCCCCAGTGACGGCAGCGCGCCGCTACGCCCCTCTGCTGGCGCTGGCGGCGCTGCAGGTGCTCATCGTGGCGGTCGTCCCCTCCAAGGGACAGCCGTCCGCGCTGGACTCCCTGACGGGTCTGCCCGGTGCAGGGCAGGGTGTCGACGGCGGTCCGGTGGCCGAGGGCCTGCCGGGCGCTGAGGGCGTGCCGGGCGCCGACCCGCTCGCACCCGGCGGCACAGCCGGTCAAGTCGAAAGTCCCGGCGGAGCCGGTGGTGGGGGTGCCGCAACGGCCCCCGGCGCGACGGCCGACGGCGCGACGTCCGCCCCGAGCGGTGCCGGGGGATCGACCGGCGACCGGAGCAAGTGCGCCAAGGACGGCCAGCGCCAGCAGGACGTGACGCTCACCGGACCGCCGTGCATGCCGCGCTTCACCGGTGACAACGGAGGCGCGACCTACCAGGGCGTGACGGCGAAGGAGATCACGGTCCTGCGCTACCGGCCGCAGAGCAACGCGCAGGTGGACGCGATCCTGCGCACGCAGGGGCTCGCCTCGTCGCCCGAGGAGGAGGACCACGCGATGAGGGCCTTCGCGGCCTTCTTCGAGAAGCGGTACGAGCACCACGGCCGCAAGATCAAGTGGGTCACGGTCCAGGGCGAGTGCCAGATCTCCCCGCCCGACCTGCCCTGCTTCCGTGACGAGGCCAAGCGGCTCAACGCCGAGCACAAGCCGTTCGGCATCTTCTGGATGAACAGCACGACGCAGGCCGAGTTCTTCGACCAGTGGTCGCGGCTCGGAGTCGTGAACGTGGGCGGATGGCACTTCCCGGCGTCGTTCAACCAGGCGCTGCGTCCGTTCCACTACGACGTCTTCATGGACGGCACCCGCACGGTGAACGTCATCGCCGACTACTGGTGCAAGAAGATGCGGGGGAAGAACGCCGCACTGGCCGGCGACCCGACGCTGCAGGCGAAGCCGCGCAAGCTCGGGATCCTCACGCAGGTCTACCCGGAGACGCGCAAGAACGCGCTGGAGCTGTACCGACTGGTGAGCGGCGGCAGGTGCGGCAGCCGGGCCGAGGTGGCCGAGCCCGTCTACACGCCTTCCGACATCGCGCGCGGCCAGGAGACCGCGAACGTCGCCGTCCAGAAGCTCAAGGCGGAGGGCGTCACGACGCTGGTCATCATCAGCGACCCGATCAACCCCACGTTCACGACGACGGCCGCGACGCGGCAGCGGTGGTTCCCCGAGCACCTGCTCAGCGGATCAGGCCTGATCGACTACGACGCGCTGGGGCGGCTCTACGACCAGAACCAGTGGCGCAACGCCTTCGGACCCAGCCAGCTCGCCGAGCCGACGCCGCTGGGTTCCACCGACGCCTTCAAGGCGGCGCGCGATGTGGGCGTCACCAACATCTACAGCGGGGCCAACCTGCTGTGGTCGTACATGAACCTGATGGCGACCGCCCTGCAGGTGGCGGGCCCGACCGTCACCCCGCAGACGCTCGAGCGCGGGCTGCTGGCGCTGCCGCCGTCGGGTGGGTGGGAACGGACGAAGAACCCGTCGTCGGTGCTGGTCAAGTACGGGCCGAACGACTACACGGCGGTCGAAGATGCCCGCCAGGCGGTCTGGAACCCGACGGCGCGGCGGTCAAGGCGGCCGGCGCGGTCGTCGGGCTGCCGCTGGCGCTCACGGTGCTCCTGCCCGGGACGGTGCCGCTCGGCGTCTTCCTCTACGGCGCGGTGATCGGCGCCCTCTACGGCCTGATCTCCATCGGCATCGTGCTCGTGCATCGCGCGAACCGGGTCGTCAACTTCGCGCAGGCCGGGCTCGGCGCAGTGCCCGCCGTCGTCGCGCTGCTGCTCATCACCGACAAGGGCCTGCCGTATGCCCTCGCATTGCCGGTGCTGGTGGTCGGCGCCCTCGCTCTCGGCGCGGCGGTCTACCTCGGCATCATCCGGCGCTTCGCGAGCAGCCCGCGCCTCGTGCTCGCCGTCGTCACCATCGGCGTGGCGCAGCTCCTCGCGTACGTCGAGTTCAACACTCCCCGCGTCATCAGCGGCGAGGTGCTCCCCCCGTCGACCTTCCCGACGCCGTTCGGCGGCTTCACGTTCGAGCTCGGCGGCACGGTCTTCAGCGGAGACCACATCACGGCCGTCGTCGTCTGCGCCGCGTGCGTCGCCGGCCTCGCCGCGTTCCTGCGGTTCACCCGGCTCGGCGTGGCCGTGCGGGCGGCGGCCGAGAACGCCGAGCGGGCGGCGCTTCTCGGCATCCCCGTGCAGCGGCTCTCGGTGCTGGTGTGGGCGCTGGCCGCACTGCTGTCCGCCCTCGGCGTCTTCCTGCGGGCGCCGCTGGTCGGCTTGCCGATCGGCACCATCATCGGTCCGTCGATCCTGCTGTTCGCGCTCGCCGCAGCAGTCATCGGCAAGCTCGAGAGCATGCCGGTCGCGTTCGGTGCCGGCATCGCGCTCGGCGTCGTCGACCTGGCCGTCTTCTACGCCACCCGCAACTCGAGACTGTCGGAAGCCGTCCTGCTGCCAGTGATCCTCGGCGCTCTGCTGCTGCAGCGCCGCGGCCTGTCGCGTGCGCAGGACGGCGGGGCGTCGTCGTGGCGGGCGGTCGGGGAGGCGCGGCGCATCCCGTACGAGCTGCGGGACGTACGGGAGGTCGTGCGGGCGCGCACCGCCGTCGGTGCGGCGCTCGCGGTGGCGGCGCTCGGCCTGCCCTTCGCGGTCGGCGAGCTGTACCGCAACGACGCGTCGCTCGTGCTCATCTACGCCCTCGTCGCCGTGTCGCTCGTCGTCCTCACCGGCTGGGCGGGCCAGATCAGCCTCGGGCAGTTCGCGTTCGTGGGCATCGGTGCGGCCGTCGCCGGGGGTCTCGCGGCCGACCACGGTCAGGACTTCTTCGTCACCCTGTTCGCCGCCGGCGTCGTCGGCGCGGTGTTGGCCGTCCTCATCGGACTGCCGGCGCTGCGGCTTCCCGGCCTGTACCTCGCGGTGACGACGCTCGCGTTCGCCGCCTGCACGTCCTCGTTCCTGCTCAACCGCGACTACTTCGAGTGGGTCATGCCGGACCAGGGGACGCCGGTCCTGCGGCCGGTGCTCTACGGACGCCTGGACACCAGCGGAGACCTCGCCTTCTACTACCTGTGCCTCGCGGTGCTGCTGCTCGGACTCGCCGTCGCACGGCAGCTGCGGCGCAGCCGCACCGGGCGCATCCTCATCGCCGCCCGCGACAACCCGAAGGCCGCCCAGGCGTTCGGCGTGCACGTGGCGCGCAGCAAGCTGATGGCCTTCGGCGTCTCGGGCTGGCTGGCCGCCACGGCAGGCGCGCTGTTCGCCTACCACCAGGGCGCGGTCGACACCGGCGCCTTCCCGGTCGTCGCGAGCCTGCAGGTCTTCGCGATGGCCGTCGTCGGCGGCATCGCCAGTCTCGGCGGTGCGGTGGTGGGTGCGGTGTACCTCATCGGCGCCCAACGGTTCCCCGTCATCAGCGACGTTCCGCTGATCGAGCTGCTCGCGACCGGCGTCGGCCTCATCGTGCTGCTCACCGTGCTGCCGGGCGGCCTGGCCGAGATCGGTGTGCGCACCCGCGACGGCTTCCTGCGCCGGGTGGCGACGACCCGCGGCATCCACGTGCCGAGCCTGGTCGCTGACAGCCGCCAGGACGACGTAGCGGCGCCCCGGGTCAGCGACACCCGGCTCGGCGGCGACGACGAGCCAGACCGCGACGTGCCCGCCGACCACGTGCCGCTGGACGACGGCGGCGGGCCCGTCCGCGCGCAGCGGGCGCCGCGCACGAGGACGCGGTCGTGAGCGCGCCCGCCGCCGCACCGGCCGGTCCGCTCCGGCGGATCACCGGCGGGGCCGCCGCAGCACCCCTGATGGTGCTGTTCGGCCTCAACCTCGTCGACGAGTTCGACCGGGTCGCCTTCGGCGTGCTGAGCCCGGAGATCCGCGACGCCTTCGGCCTGTCCGACAGCGGCGTGGTCGGGGTCGCCGCCGTGGCCGCGTTCACGGCACTGGCCGCCGCCCTGCCGATCGGGTGGCTGGCCGACCGGACCAACCGGGTGCGGCTCTCCGGTGCCGCCGCGCTGCTCTGGGCCGGCATGGCCGTGCTCACCGGCCTCGCGCCGGCCCTGGCTGTCCTGGTCGTGGCGCGCATCGGCGCCGGCGTCGGGCGCATCACGAACGAGCCGGTGCACGCCAGCCTGCTGACAGATCTCTACCCACCGGAGACACACCCCCGGGTGTTCGCGGTGCACCGGCTGGCCAACCCGGTCGGCCTGTCCGGCGCCCTGCTGGTCGGCGTGCTGGCCGACCTGCTCGGCTGGCGGGCGGTCTTCTTCCTCGTCGCCCTGCCGACCGTGCTGCTCGTGGGCACGCTGGCTCTCGTGCGTGAGCCGCTGCGTGGCGGCAGTGTCGACGCGG
>DATMJH010000267.1:0-6874 GCA_035554015.1 Mycobacteriales bacterium | reverse complement strand
CAGCTCGAGGAAGGACAGGACACCGAGCAGGAACGACGCGAGGCACGTGCCGATCGCGAGTACGGGCCGTACCTCGCCGTCGGCAGCTGCCTCGGCGCCTTCCTGCTCGCGGTCGTGTCGTTCTTCGAGCTGCGCGGGCTGGAGGACCGGGCGGTCACCCAGCGGCTGTTCACCTTCCTGCCGGTCAACGGGCTCCAGGTCGACGCCGGCCTGCTGTTCGACCCGCTGTCGGCGACGTTCGTGCTGCTCATCACCGGCGTCGGGCTGCTCATCCACGTGTACTCGCTCGGGTACATGGAGCACGACCCGCGGCAGCGGCTGTTCTTCGCCTACCTGAACCTGTTCGTCGCGGCGATGCTGCTGCTGGTGCTCGGCGACAGCTTCCTCGCCCTGTACATCGGGTGGGAGGGCGTCGGCCTCGCCAGCTACCTGCTCATCTCGTTCTGGTTCTACAAGCCGGCCGCGGCCACCGCCGCGAAGAAGGCGTTCATCATGAACCGGGTCGGTGACGTCGGCCTGGCGCTCGCCATCTTCATCATGTTCGCGGCGCTGGGCACCACGTCGTTCGCCGGCGTCTTCAGCCAGGCCGAGCTGCTCGGCGCCGGCACCGCGACCGCTCTGGGCCTGCTGCTGCTGCTCGGCGCGTGCGGCAAGAGCGGCCAGTTCCCGCTGCAGGCCTGGCTCCCCGACGCGATGGAGGGTCCGACGCCGGTGTCGGCGCTCATCCACGCGGCCACCATGGTCACCGCTGGCGTCTACCTCATCGCCCGGGCCACCCCGATCTTCGACGTCACCGAGACCGCGCGCACGGCCGTCGTGGTCATCGGCGCGATCACGCTGATGATCGGCGCCATCATCGGGTGCGCGTACGACGACATCAAGAAGGTGCTCGCGTACTCGACCGTCAGCCAGATCGGCTACATGTTCCTGGCCGTCGGCATCCCGGGCGCCGGCGCGATCGCGATCCTGCACCTGCTGACGCACGGCTTCTTCAAGGCGGCGCTGTTCCTGTCCGCCGGGTCGGTCATGCACGGGATGAACGACGAGGTCGACATGCGCCGCTTCGGCGGCCTGCGCACCGTCATGCCGGTCACCTTCGGCGTGATGCTGGTCAGCTGGCTCGCCATCATCGGCGTCTTCCCGTTCGCCGGGTTCTGGTCCAAGGACCTGATCATCGAGCAGGCCTTCGACCAGCGCGGCACGCTCGGCATCGTCACCGGCACGGCGGCGCTGCTCGCCGCCGGCCTGACCGCCTTCTACATGACCCGGCTGATGCTCATGACGTTCTTCGGCGAGCGGCGGTGGGCGGACGACGCGCACCCGCACGAGTCGCCGTCGGTCATGACCGTGCCCATGGTGCTGCTGGGCATCGGCTCGGTGGTCAGCGGCTTCGTGCTGCTGCACGTCGTCGATATCGAGCACTGGCTCGAGCCGGTGCTCGGCGAGCCGGGCAAGGACCACCTCATCCCGCCGATCGTCGTCAGCATCATGACCACGGCGGTCGTGGCGGTCGGCGCGTTCGTCGCGTGGTCGGTGTTCGGCAAGAGGCCGGTGCCGGTGACGCCGCCGGTCGCCGTCAGCCCCGTCACCACGGCGGCGCGCAAGAACCTCTACGCCGACTCGTTCAACGAGAGCGTGCTCATGCGCCCCGGCCAGTACCTGACGCGGGCGCTGGTGTTCGTCGACAACCGCGGCATCGACGGCGCGGTGCACGGTCTGGCCGCCGGCATCGGCGGCGGCTCCGGCCGGCTGCGGCGCTGGCAGAACGGGTTCGTGCGGTCGTACGCCCTGTCCATCTTCGGAGGCGCGGCGCTCGTCGTCGGCGCCCTGCTGTTCGTGAGGCTCGGAGCATGATCGCCATCCCGCCACCTCGCCCGATCCGCCTCCGACCCGCCGGGGGACCGGCATGAGCTGGCTGACCGTCCTCGGGATCCTGCCGCTGCTCGGCGCCGGCGTCATCGCCGCGCTGCCCGCAGCCCGTCCTGTGCTGGCCAAGCAGGTCGCGCTCGCCACGTCGCTCGTCGTGCTCGCCGTGACGATCGGCGTCTGCGCCGCGTTCGACCCCGACGGCGACCGGTTCCAGTTCACCCAGGCCAACGACTGGATCCCGACCTTCGGCATCCAGTACGCCGTCGGCGTCGACGGCATCGCGCTCGTGCTCATCGCGCTGGTCGCGGTGCTCGTGCCGGTCGTCGTGCTCGCCAGCTGGCACGACGCCGACGACCTGCCCGAGGGCAGCGCGGCCACCGGCTCCACCGCGGGCACCGCCGACGGAACGCCGGTGCCGCGCCGCCGGCGCAGCGTCAAGACCTTCTTCGCCCTGCTGCTCGTGCTCGAGACGATGATGATCGGCGTCTTCGCCGCCACCGACGTCTTCCTGTTCTACGTCTTCTTCGAGGCGATGCTCATCCCGATGTACTTCCTCATCGGGAGCTACGGCGGCCCGCGCCGCCAGTACGCCGCGGTGAAGTTCCTGCTGTTCAGCCTCACCGGCGGCCTGCTCATGCTCGCCGCGGTCATCGGGTTGTACGTCGTGTCGGCCGACCAGGTCGAGGGCGGCACCTTCGCCTTCGAGCAGCTCACCCAGCTCGAGATCGGCGAGGGCACGCAGATGCTGCTGTTCCTCGGCTTCTTCATCGCCTTCGCCATCAAGGCGCCGCTGTGGCCGTTCCACACCTGGCTGCCCAGCGCCGGTGCCGAGGCGCCGGTCGGCACCGCCGTGCTGCTCGTCGGCGTGCTCGACAAGGTCGGCACGTTCGGGTTCCTGCGCTACTGCATCCCGCTGTTCCCGGCCGCCGCGCAGGACGCCGCGCCGTGGGTCATCGCGCTGTGCGTCATCGGCGTGCTCTACGGCGCGCTGCTCGCGATGGGCCAGACCGACATGAAGCGGCTGGTGTCCTACACCTCGGTGTCGCACTTCGGGTTCATCGGCCTGGGCTGCTTCGCGTTCACGAGCCAGGCGCAGACCGGCGCGGTGCTCTACATGGTCAACCACGGCCTGTCGACCGGCGCGCTGTTCCTGGTGGTCGGGTTCCTCATCGCCCGCGGCAACAGCCGGCTGCTGCGCGACTACGGCGGCATCGGCAACGTCGCGCCGGTGCTGTCGGGGGTGTTCCTCGTCGCCGGCCTGTCGGCCCTCGCGCTGCCGGGGCTGTCGACGTTCGTGTCGGAGTTCCTCGTGCTGCTCGGCACCTACCCGACCTATCCCGTCGCGGCGGTGCTCGCGACCCTCGGCATCATCCTCGCGGCGATCTACGTGCTGCTCATGTACCAGCGCACGATGCAGGGCCCGCTCGCCCTGCCGGCCGGCGTCCTCCCGCCGGAGGGCGAGCCCGCTCGCGACGACGACGTCACCGGCGCGGGCGAGCAGGTCGGCGGTGTGCACGAGGGCGCCGTCGCCGAGGGCAGCGGCCGGGGGAGCGGCGACCTCGACGACCGCACGCCGGAGCGAGGCACGCTCGAGCCGGACGAGCGGGCCGGCGGCGTGGCCACCGCGGTGCGCCCGCGCACCCGCACCGTGCTCCCGCGGATGAGCGACCTGCGTGGCCGCGAGGTGCTCGCCGTCGCGCCGCTGATCGCTCTCATGCTGGTCCTCGGCTTCTACCCGAAGCCGCTGACCGACGTCATCACACCGGCCGTCGACGCCACGCTGCAGGACGCCGGCCGCAGCGACCCGGGCCCCACGCAGGGCATCGGTGAGCCGACGCAGGACGGGAACGGCTGATGCCCACCGAGATCGACGTCCCCTCGATCGCCTACGGCGCGCTGTCGCCGCTGCTGATCGTCTTCTCCGCCGCCGTCGTCGGCGTGCTCGTCGAGTCGTTCGCCCCCGCCGCACGGCGGCGGTCACTGCAGATCGTCACCTGCGTGGTCGGCCTCGTCGCCGCCCTCGTGGCCGTCCTGCTCCTCGCCGGCACGCACGAGCTCACCATCGCGGACGCGATCGCCGTGGACGGTCCGGCGCTGTTCCTGCAGGGCGTCATCGCGGTGCTGGGGCTCACCGGCATCCTGCTCATCAGCGAGCAGTCGCTCGACAGCTCCGGCGGTGCGGTGGTCGCCTCCGCCGCGACACTGCCCGGCACCCGTGACGACGTCGCGCTCGCCGAGAGCACCCAGGTGCAGACCGAGGTCTACCCGCTCGCCCTGTTCAGCATCGGCGGGATGATGCTGTTCCCGGCCGCGCACGACCTCATCACGCTGTTCATCGCGCTCGAGATCCTGTCGCTGCCGCTGTACCTCATGGCCGGGCTCGCGCGCCGCCGCCGCCTGCTGTCGCAGGAGGCGGCGGTCAAGTACTTCCTGCTCGGTGCCTTCTCGTCAGCGTTCTTCCTGTACGGCGTCGCGCTGCTGTACGGGTACGCGGCGGGCACCACGCTCACCGACCTGCGCAACGCGACCGCCGCGGCGGAGAGCAGCGACCTGCTGCTGCTGCTCGGCCTCGGCATGCTCGCCGTGGGGCTGCTGTTCAAGGTCGGGGCCGCCCCGTTCCAGGCCTGGACGCCGGACGTCTACCAGGGCTCGCCGACGCCGGTCACCGCGCTCATGGCGGCGTGCACGAAGGTCGCCGCCTTCGGCGCCCTGCTGCGCGTGCTGTACGTCGGCTTCGGCGGCACGCAGTGGGACTGGCGGCCGGTGCTCTGGGCGGTCGCGATCCTGACGATGGTGGTCGGCGCGGTGCTCGCCGTCACCCAGACCGACGTCAAGCGGATGCTCGCCTACTCCTCGGTCGCGCACACCGGCTTCCTCCTCGTCGGCGTGGTCGCGATCGACGGGGGCGGGCTGTCCAGCACGCTGTTCTACCTGCTGGCGTACGGGTTCACGACGCTGGCCTCGTTCGCCGTCGTGACGCTCGTGCGCGACTCCACGGGCGAGGCGACGCACCTGGCCCGGTGGGCGGGGCTCGGCCGACGCAGCCCGGTGCTCGCCACCACCTTCGCCTTCCTGCTGTTCGCGCTGGCCGGCATCCCGCTCACCAGCGGCTTCCTCGCGAAGTTCACGGTGTTCACCGCGGGCATCGAGAGCGGCGCGACGCCGCTGGTCGTCGTCGGCGTCGTGACCAGCGCGGTGACGGCGTTCTTCTACGCCCGCGTCGTCGTCCTCATGTTCTTCACCGACCCGCCCGCCGACGCCCCGACGGTCGCCGTCCCCAGCGGCTACACCGCCGGCGCCATCGCGCTCGGCCTCGCCGTGACGCTGGTGCTCGGCGTGCTGCCGGAGCCGGCGCTGGAGCTGGCGGAGTCGGCCGCGCTGTTCGTGCGCTGACGCGCGCTCCCATGACCGCCCCCGTCCCCGCTCCAGGCCTCGGCGCCGACGCCGTCGTGGCCGACGCAGTGGCAGCCGGGCTCGAGGCGGTGGAGCAGCGGCTGCGTGACGTCGTGCACAGCAGCCACCCGCTGCTCACCGAGGCCGCCACCCACCTCGTGCAGGCCGGCGGCAAGCGCTTCCGGCCGATGCTCGCGCTGCTCGCCGGTCACCTCGGCGACCCGTCGGCGCCCGAGGTCGTCGAGGCCGCCGTCGTCGTCGAGCTCACGCACCTCGCGACCCTCTACCACGACGACGTCATGGACGAGGCGGCCGTGCGGCGCGGAGCGGCGAGCGCCAACACCCGCTGGACGAACACCGTCGCCATCCTGACGGGCGACTACCTGTTCGCCCGCGCGTCCGACCTCGTCGCCGAGCTCGGGCCGGACGCCGTGCGCATCCAGGCGCGCACCTTCGCCCGGCTCGTCGAGGGGCAGATCGCCGAGACCGCGGGCCCGGGGGCCGGCGAGGACCCGGTCAGCCACCACCTGCGCGTCATCGCCGACAAGACCGGCTCGCTCATCGCCACCTCGGCCCGGCTGGGGGCGATGCTCGCCGGTGCCGACCCCGCCGACGTCGAGACCGTCGCCCGGTTCGGCGAGGTCGTCGGCACCGCGTTCCAGCTCTCCGACGACCTCATCGACGTGCTGTCCGACAGCGCCGAGTCCGGCAAGACCCCGGGCACCGACCTGCGCGAGGGCATCCGGACGCTGCCGGTGCTGCTCGCCCTGCAGGGCCCGGAGCCCGCACCCGGCACCGACGCCGCACGTCTTCGCGAGCTGCTCACCGGCGACCTCAGCGACGACGACCGCCTGGCCGAGGCACTCGGGCTGCTCCGGACCTCGCCCGCCGTCGCCGAGGCCCAGGCCCGGCTGGCCGCCAGCGTCGCCGAGGCCCGCGACGTCGCGGCGGCCCTGCCCGCCGGTCCGGCCCGGGACGCGCTCGTCGCCGTCACCGGGCTGGTGCAGCAGCGCACCGGCTGACGGCAGCGCCGACCTAGGCTCGGCACCGTGACCGTCCCGACCGAGCTCCGCCCGCGGCGGTACCGCCTCGACGTGGACGCCGACGCCGGGCGGCCGCTGTCGCTGTGGGTGTACGACGTCGGCCTCGCCTGCTGCGCGGTCGAGTTCCTCGCCGCTGCGGTCGGCGTCGGGTCGGTCGAGGGCGACCGCGAGCAGCTCGGCGCGGTGCCCATGACCACCGCGGCCGCGGACGCCCAGGTGCTGCTCGTCTCGGGAACGGTGACCGCCAAGCTGGCTCCCGCGGTGCAGCGGCTGTACGAGCAGCTGCCCCACCCCAAGCACGTCATCTCGTTCGGTGCCTGCGCCAACAGCGGCGGGCCGTACTGGGACAGCTACTGCGTCACCCCCGGGGTCGGCACGCTGCTGCCCGTCGACGTGCACGTGCCCGGCTGCCCGCCGCGCCCCGAGGCGCTGCTCGACGCGCTGCGGCAGCTGGAGCAGCGGTGACACCGGAGGACGTCGCGCGCCGGCTGAGCGCACTGCTCGACGCGCCGGTGTCGGCAGCCGGCGGCACCGGCTCGGCCGACGTCGCGCGAGAGCGCTGGGTCGCG
>DATMJH010000266.1:0-18883 GCA_035554015.1 Mycobacteriales bacterium | reverse complement strand
CTTCTACCTGCACGGCTACTGGCGGCTCGAGCCCGGTCATGCCTGGGTGATCGAGACCGAGGTGCCCGACGCGCCGTACTGGAACTTCCAGCTCGACAACTGGTGGATGGAGTCGATGGACTGGGAGCGCCGCATCACGGTGAACAAGCACACCGCACGGCTCGGGGACGACGGCCGCCTGCTGCTCGTCGTCGCCGAGCGCGACCCGGGCGTCGGCAACTGGATCGACACCACCGGGCACAGCTCCGGCACCGCGCTGCTGCGCTGGGTCGGCACCGACCACCACCCGCTGCCGACGTGCCGGGTCGTCCCGCTGGAGGAGCTCGCATGACGCTGTCGGTCGACGAGCTGCTGGCCACCGCGAAGGCCAAGGCCGGCAGCGACGACGTCGGCGACGACTGGTTCGTCGAGCCGCTCGCGGTGCTGGTGCGATCGCTCAACGACGAGGCGCAGCTGTCGGAGCTCGGGGTGCAGATGACCCACCGCCGCCTCGTGGCGCTGCTCGTCGACCGGCTCCGGCTGCGTCGGCTGCAGTCCGAGCACCCCGAGATCCGCGACGTCGAGGTGCGCGTCGCCGCCGAGATCTGCGGGC
The DNA here is from genome assembly GCA_035554015.1 of Mycobacteriales bacterium. Taxonomy (GTDB): domain Bacteria; phylum Actinomycetota; class Actinomycetes; order Mycobacteriales; family SCTD01; genus DATLGD01. The sequence goes on along the minus strand of DATMJH010000266.1, from coordinate 18,291 downwards.
TGCCGCGCACCGGCTCGACGCTGCTGCACCGGCTGCTCGCCGCCTCGCCGCAGCTGACGTCGACGGCGTCGTGGGAGTGCTCGTACCCGCTGCCGTTCCCCGGCGAGTCCCCGGCGGCCGAGGAGCGCAAGGCGCGCGCCAAGAAGAAGATGGAGCTGTTCCTCGAGCTCTCCCCCGACTTCGGCGACATCCACACCGTGAGCTGGGACGAGCCGGAGGAGGACATCATCCTGCTCGACCGGACGTTCACCAGCCAGACGTTCGACTCGTTCTACTGGGTGCCGACCTACGGCGTCTGGCTGCGACAGGCCGACCAGAGCAAGGCCTACGACGAGCTGCGCCAGTGGCTGCAGGTGCTGCAGTGGCAGGACCCGTCACGCGCCGGCAGGCCGTGGGTGCTGAAGTCGCCGCACCACCTCACCGCGGTCGACACGGTGCTCGACGCCTTTCCCGGCTGCTCGATCGTCATGACGCACCGCTCACCGGTGTCGGCCGTGCCGTCGTACGCCTCGATGGTCGCGACGATGACCGCGCAACACAGCGACGTCGTCGACCGGCCGGCGATCGGCCGCTACTGGAGCGAGCGGTTCGTGGAGGCGCTCTCGGCGCTCGTCGCCGCCCGCGACCGGCGGCCGGAGCGTTTCGTGGACGTGCACTTCAAGGCGATGCTGTCCGAACCGCTGGGGCAGGCGCAGCGCGTGCTGCACGAGCTGGGGCTGACCGCCGGGCCGGACGACCTGCGTGCCTTCGAGGAGTACCTCGAGCACAACCGCGCCCAGCGGCACGGCACACACTCGTACACGCCCGAGGACTTCGGGCTGTCGGCCGAGCAGCTCGAGGCCGACTTCGCGTTCTACACGAAGGCCTACCAGTGAGCATGCTCGACGGCGAGGTCGTCGTCATCACCGGCGTCGGTGCCGGCCTGGGCGCCAAGCTGGCCTCCCGGGCGGTGGAGGAGGGCGCGAAGGTCGTCATGGCGGCGCGCTCGACCAACGTCACCGAGCTGGTCGAGAAGGAGACCGACGGCGCCGCGGTGGCGGTGCAGTGCGACGTGCGGAAGGAGGAGGACTGCGCGCGCGTCGTCGAGACGGCGGTCGAGCGGTTCGGCACGGTGACGGGGCTGGTGAACAGCGCCTACGCGCACCCTGGGTTCTTCGACCTGCTGGAGACGCCCGAGAAGGGCCTGCGCCGGTCGATGGACGTCATCCTGCACGGCTCCTTGAACATGACGCGGCTCGTGGTGCCGCACATGAAAGCGGCGGGCCGCGGCTCCATCGTCAACGTCGGCACGATGACGACGCGCAAGCCGATGCGCGGCGAGGGCGGCTACGCCGTCGCGAAGGCCGCGATGACGTCGGCGACGCAGTTCCTCGCCCTCGAGCTGGGCGAGCACGGCATCCGCTGCAACCAGGCCATCATGGGCTGGCTCGACGGCCCCGGCGTGCGCTTCTACCTGACGATGACGGCCGAGCAGAAGGGCATCAGCGAACGGGACGTCTACGACGACATCGCCTCGCGCAACCCGCTCGGCCGCATCCCGACCGACGAGGCGTGCGCCGGCGCCGTGCTGTTCCTGCTGTCGCGGTACGCCAGCGAGGTCACCGGCGCGACGCTCGACGTCAACGGCGGGGAGTACATGCCGCCATGACCGATCGACCGGCCGGCAGCCGCCCGTCCTGCATCGTCACCGGCGCCAGCTCCGGCATCGGCGCGGCGGCTGCCGTGGAGATCGCCCGGCGGGGCTACGACCTCGGTCTCACCGGCCGAAACCGCGACCGGCTCGAGCAGGTGGCGGCGGACTGCCGTGGGCAGGGCGTCGCCGTGCACACGTACGCCGCCTACTTCGGCCGGCTCACCGAGGTGCGCGACCTCGCCGCCGCGCTCCGCAGGGACTGGTCCCGCATCGACGTCCTGGTCAACAACGCCGGCATGGTGACGCAACGCCGCGAGGTCACCGACGACGGCTTCGAGCGCATGTTCGCGGTCAACCACCTTGCGCCGTACCTGCTCACCCGGCTGCTGCTGCCGCGGCTTGAGGAGAGCGTGCCGTCGCGCGTCGTCGTCGTGGCCAGCGACGCGCACAAGTTCGACCGGCTCGACGTCGGCGACTACCAGTCCGAGCGCTCGTGGCAGCCGCTGAAGGTCTACGGGCGCAGCAAGCTCTGCAACGTGCTGTTCGCGCAGGAGCTGTCGCGACGGGTGGACGGCGTCTCGGTGAGCGCCGTGCACCCCGGCTTCGTGTCGACGTCGTTGGCACGCGCCAACCGCGTGGCGGACGTCGGTCTGAAGCTGATCCGGCCACTGATCCGCAGCCCCGAGAAGGGCGCCCGCACGACGGTCCAGCTCGCCACCGAGCCGATCGGCGCCGACGCCGGTGGTCGCTACTTCGCCGACGGCAAGCCGGCGCGGCTGGCGTCGTGGGCGGACGACCGCGCGCTGGCCGAGCGGCTGTGGGCCGACAGCGCGCGCATGGTGGGGCTCGAGCCGTGACCCCGCTGGAGCAGGAGGTCGCCGACGCCTTCCGCGCCTTCTGGACGACCGGGTCGCTGGACGAGCGATGGGAGCGCTGGCCGGACCACCTCACCGAGGACGTGCACTACGTCGAGCGCTTCTTCGGCGTCATGCACGGACGCGAGCAGGTACGGGCGTGGATCACCGCGCTCATGGACCAGCGCGCCGACGTGCACGCCGTCCTCGAGTGGTGGCTGGTGCGCGGCCGCCGCGTCGTGCTGTCGATGCAGAACCGCTACTACTCCCCCGATCCGTCGAGGCCGCCGATCGACTTCGCCGGCCTGACTGTCCTCGAGTACGCCGGCGACGGGCTGTTCGGCTACGAGGAGGACTACTGGGACCTCGCCGGCTCTCGGCGTGCCGACGAGCAGTTCACCGCCGAGGTCGAGCGGTGCGGCGGCCGCGGGCTCGAGGGCGGTCGGTACGAGCGGCTGCAGGCCCAGCGCCGGGAGCACACGCTCGCCGTGCTGGCGTGGCCGGAGGGCTCGCAGTGAGCGGACGAGGAGTCGTCGGTGCCCCGTTGTACCCGCTTGTCCGGTTCCGCCGGAGCCGGTCCCTTGATGCAGCAGGAGAGCCGCCGCCGGCGTAGAAGGCACACCGTCGTCGAGCAAGGACTCACCGACCGAGGAGCGCTCGTGCGTCGACGCCCCGCACTCGCGGCGGCACTGGTCGCCCTGCCGTTGATCGCCACCGCCGGGACCGCCGACAGCGGATGGTCCCCCACGGCCGGCGGCTGGGTCTCGGGCGACGTCGAGTACGTCGGCACCGTCCCTCTCGAGACGGCGTTCGTCGGCTCCAGCGCCACGCTGCACGACGAGCACTTGTACGTGACGACCTTCCGCTCGTTCTCGGTGTACGACGTGAGCGACCCCCTCGAACCGCGGCACCTGTCGACCGAGCACCTCGGTGTGCAGCTGTACAACGAGCAGCCCGACACCGACGGCCGGATCCTGCTCCTGACGAGCGACAGCGCGAGCACCGACGTCGGCGTCGCTCCGCCACGGCTGGCCCTGCGCGGTGAGCTGCAGGTCTGGGACGTGCAGGACAAGAGCGACCCGGTGCTGGCGTCCCGGCTGCCACTCGAGCGGCGGGAGCACATGTGGACGTGTGTGCTCGACTGCCGGTACGCCTACGGCGCAGCCGGGGCCATCGTCGACCTCGCAGACCCGACCCGACCGGAGCTGGTCGGCGACTGGTCGACGCTGGTCGACCCGAAGCCGACGGCGCGTGACATCCATGCGGTCGAGGAGGTCGCCCCGGGGCTCGTCCTGACAGGCGGCTCGAGGGTCCACCTGCTCGACGCGCGGCAGGACGCGACGGCGCCCGAGGTGCTCGCGTCGGTGTCACCGCCGCTCACGAAGCCCGGCCCGCCCAGCAACCCGACGTCCCTGCCGGCTCACCTCGAGTGGCCGGCGGGCGGTCAACGACCCTTCGCGCTCATCTCGATGGAGACGCCGTTGGGCGGCGACTGCGACAGCACGACGGGCGGTTTCCAGACCTACGACACCAGCGACTGGCAGGAGACCGGGACCTTCCGGTTCGTCGACGAGTACGTGCTTGCTGGCGGCGCCTCCGGCACGTACACCGACGGGCGGTCGCCGCACCACGTCTTCGGCTGCTCTGCCTACGGGTTCGACGTCGCGCCGCACTACGCCAGCAGGGGCACCGTCGCAGTCGCGTGGTTCGAGGACGGCGTTCGCCTGCTGGAGGTCGGCGCCGACGGGCGCATCGTCGAGCGCGGTGGCTTCGTCCCGCTCGGCGGCTCGACGACCCTCCCGATCTGGCGGACGAGCAAGATCGTCTACGCCATCGACATGTACCGCGGGATAGACATCCTGCGCGTCGGCGGCGGGCGGCCCTGACATGACCGGCTGCTGGCTGCGGAGAGCCGTCGGTGACCGGTCCTCCGTTGACCGCAGCGGCCCTGTCCCGCAGTGATGCGAGAAGGAGGAGGCATGCCGCTGTCCACACGTCGAGCGCTCGCTGCCGTCGTGGTGGTCGTGAGCACGCTCGCGGTCGCTCCCGCCGGAGCCGACACCGCTGGTCCCACGGTCACCGACCTGTGCGACGCGCCGCTCGCGGACCAGGTGCCGCTCGACGACCCGCTGTCGACCTCCGGCCCGGAGCCGGCGGTCGCGAGCATCGACATCTGCGCGTCCTGGTACCTGCCCGTCGTCGACGCGGCAGGCGACCTCGCCGCGGTCGAGTTCCGCACGGACGTGGCCGGCGACGTGGCCGACCTCCCCGCGGACAGCTACTTCACGTGGGACTGGTTCAGCGAGGACGGGACGTGCTACCACCAGGCCGTGGTCAGCCGGTCGCCCAGTGCTGGCGTGCAGGCGTTCGTGCGCGACGAGTGCGACGGCACCCCGCCGCCGCCGCTCGTGGACTTCTTCCTCGGCTACGTGGCAGCGCCCCCCGTCGTGCCCGTGCCGACCGATGGCGTCGCGTTCGCCGACCACACCGTCACCTTGCGGATCGAGCTGGCCGGTGCGCCTGCCAGGATCCGCGAGATCCTCGGCCAGGGCCGGGTTCTCGCGCGACCGCACACGCACTCCGGCACACTGCACCGGGGCGGCGGCGAGCCGTACGTCGCCGACATCGAGACGGCTTCGGACGGCGCTCAGGACGTGCCGCTGCGCTGAGGGCGGTCAGGAACGCGCGGGCTCGTGCACGTAGGCCCGGCGCTGCGTTCGCTCCGCGAACCGCCACCCGTCCGGCGACCGCACGAGCACGTCGTCGTACCAGAGCCCGACGAAGAAGACCTGCTGCTCGTTCACGACCATCGGGTTGAAGCACGGCGTCGTCGCCGTCGCCCGGTCGCCGTCGACCACGACGGTCGAGGCACCGGTCAGGTGCTGCGTCGCCAGGAAAGCCGGCAGCATCTCGGCGAAGAACGCCTGGAGCTCCGGCAGCGACCCGCGGATCGCGCCCGTCGCCGTGTAGTCGAGCACGGCGTCGTCGGTGAACAGAGCGTCGAGCTCGTCCCAGCGCCGGCCGTCGATGAACGTGGAGTACCGCGCGACAAGGTCGCCGATCTCGAGCCGGTCGGAGATCTCCTGCAGCGGGAGCATCAGCGCGTCATGTCGGCGAGCGCGCGCATGACGGCCGGGTCCTCGACGCCGCCGAGGAGCAGCGTCGTCACCGGGGACTCGCGCCACAGCTCGAGCCGCTCCTCGATGCGCGCGAGCGGCCCGCACAGCGCGATGCCGTCGGCGAGCTCGTCCGGCACCGCCTTCGCCGCCGCCTCGCGGTCGCCGCCGAGGAACAGCTCCTGCACCCGCAGCGCCTCCTCCTCGTAGCCGAAGCGCGAGACGACGTCGAGGTGGAAGTTCTTGTCCTTCGCTCCCATGCCGCCGATGTAGAACGACATCGTCAGCTTGACCCAGTCGAGCGCCTTCTGGACGTCGTCGTCGACGACGACGGTGACCGGGCAGGCGATCTCGAAGCCGTCGGGCGCGCCGGCGAGCGCGCCGGCGTAGACGGCGGGCGCCCGCTCGACGTCGAAGAAGATGGGCAGCCAGCCGTCGGCGATCTCCGCGGCGAGCGCGACGTTCTTGAGCCCCTCGGCGCCGAGGAACACCGGGATGTCAGGACGCAGCGGGTGGCAGTTGGCCTTGAGCGGCTTACCGAGCCCGGTGCCGCCCGGGTACGGCAGCGGGTAGTGCTCGCCGTCGTTGGTCACCGGCCCCTCGCGGCGCCAGACGTCGCGCAGGATCTGCACGTACTCGCGGGTGCGCGCGAGCGGCTTCGGGAACGGCACGCCGTACCAGCCCTCGACCACCTGCGGGCCGCTGACGCCGAGTCCGAGCTGCAGCCGCCCACCCGACAGCCGGTCGAGCGTCAGTGCGGTCATCGCCGTGGCGGCGGGCGTGCGGGCGGACAGCTGCACCAGGCCCGTGGAGAGCTTGATGCGCGAGGTGTGCGAACCGAGCCACGCGAGCGGGGTGAACGCGTCGCTGCCGTACGACTCGGCCGTCCACACCGAGTCGAAGCCGGCGTCCTCGGCGGCCTTCGCAGCAGCGATCTGGGAGCCCGGCGCGGGCCCTTGCCCGGTCCAGTAGCCGAGCATGAGGCCGAGCTCGAGGTCGGCGGTCACGACACGTCCCGCGGCAGCCCGAGCATGCGCTCGCCGATGACGTTGCGCAGCACCTCGCTCGTGCCGCCGGCGATCGTCAGGCACCGGGTGACGAGCACCGCGCGGGCGATCGCCGCGGCGTCGGCGTCCTGCACCAGCGCCTCCTGGCCGAGCAGCAGGTGCCGCAGCTCTGCGGTGTCCTGCTGGTGGCGCATGCCGACCAGCTTGCGCACGCTGCTCGCAGGCCCCGGGTCGGCGCCGGACAGCTGGCGAAGCGTCGTGCGGAACGCCAGCAACGCCTGGGCCTGCGCCTCGCACACCAGTGCGCCGACGCGGTCGCGCAGCAGCGCGTCGACGTCGTCGAGCCCCGCGACGTCGCCGAGCACGTCCTCGACCCCGCGGCCGAACGGCGAGCCGGACGACATCGCCACGCGCTCGTTCGCCAGGGTCGTGCGGGCGAGCTTCCACCCGCCGTCGACCTCGCCGACCACGCAGTCGTCGGGAATGAAGGCGCCGTCGAGGAACACCTCGTTGAACGCCGGCTCGCCGGTCAGCTCGCGAAGCGGCCGGATCTCGACGCCGGGCGTGCCCATGTCGAGCAGGAAGTAGGTGATGCCACGGTGCCGGTCGGGGCCGCGGCCGGTGCCGCTGGTGCGCGCGAGCAGGATCGCCCACTGGGCGTGCTGCGCCATGCTCGTCCAGACCTTCTGGCCGGTGACCTTCCAGCCGCCGTCGACCCTCTCGGCGCGGGTCTGCAGACCGGCCAGGTCACTGCCCGCGCCGGGCTCGCTGAACATCTGGCACCACACGATCTCGCCGTGCAGCGTCGGCCGGACGAACCGCGCCTGCTGCTGCGGCGTGCCGTGCTCGACGATCGTCGGCGCGGCCCAGCCCCCGATGACGAGGTCCGGCCGCTGCACGCCCGCGGCGGCGAACTCCTCGTCGATGACGAGCTGCTCGACGGCGCTCGCGTCGCGACCCCACGGCGCGGGCCAGTGCGGTACGAGGTAACCGGCGTCGGCGATGGCGACCTGCCGCGCCCTGGTGTCCAGCCCGTCGAGCCCGGCGAGGAACGACCGGACCTCGTCGCGCAGCGACGAGGTGTCACCGAGGTCGAGCTCGAGCTTGCGGCGCGCCCCGCTGACCGCGAGATCAGCAGCCCTCCCCCGCCACGACGACGGCTGCCCCACCAGCGCGCGCAGCGCCATCGCGCGCTTGAGCGCGAGGTGGGCGTCGTGCTCCCACGTGTAGCCGATGCCGCCGAGCACCTGGATGCAGTGCTTGGCGTTCGCGACCGCCGCGTCGACCGCGGTGGCGAGCGCGACGGCGACGGCGAGGTCGCGCGACGGACCGGGCGGCTCGTCGCCGGCGCGTGCGGCGTCCCACGCGGTGGCGCGGGCCTGCTCTGCGCGGACGAGCATGTCGGCGCAGGTGTGCTTGACCGCCTGGAACGTGCCGATCGGCTTGCCGAACTGCTCACGGGTCTTCGCGTAGTCGACCGCGGTGTCGAGCGCCCAGCCCGCGACGCCGGCGGCCTCCGCCGCGAGCAGCACACCAGCCGTGCCGACGACGGACGCCAGCGTCACACGGTCGAGCACGCGGTCGTCCGCCACCACGACGTCGTCGAGCCGCACCTCGCACGCCGCACGCGTCGGGTCGAACGACGGCAGCGGCGTCACGGCGACGGCCGACGCGTCGACGACGCACCACACCTCGCCGTCGTCGCCTGCAGCACCGACCACCAGCAGGTCGGCCGCTGCCGCCCCCACCACCGGGCGCACGACGCCGCACAGCGCGACGCCGTCCGCATGCGGCCGCGCGCGCAGCTCACCCAGCGTCAGCGCGACGGCCGCAGTGCGAGACCCGTCGACGAGCTGGGGCAGCAGCTCCTTGGCCGTCGTGCCGTCCGCCTCGCGCAGCAGCCGCACGGCGCACAGCGTCGGCACCACCGCGCCCGGAGCGAGCTCGCGGGCCAGCTGCTCGACGGCGACGGCGACCTCGACGCTGCCCGCACCAGATCCGCCGGACTCCTCGTCGACGTCGAGCCCCAGCAGCCCCTGCTCGGCGAGCCCTCGCCACCACGACGGGCGCTGCGCTTCGGCAGCGGCGTCGTCGGCGTACTGCCGCGCCGTGGCACGCAGACCCGCGCGCTCGGCCCACCCTCGCACGGAGTCGGCGAGGCCCTGGTGCTCCTCGGTCACACCGATGGCCATCGCGTTACACCCTTCCCAGCAAGGTGCGCTGTAATGTAGAACACGTTCTCGTCCACGAACGTCGGCCTCATCCTCCGGTGAGGTTTGGCGCAACGCGAGACGGTCACGCTCGGAGGCTGAGCCCCGACACCCGAGAGGCGGTCCACGTGGCAGAAGCCGCACCCGAGGTCAGCGTCCCCACGACGCTCGGCGAGAACGAGACGGCGGCCCAGCGCGCCCGGCGCGACCGGATCCTCCAGGCGACGCTGGCGCTGGCGAGCCGCGGCGGCTACGACGCCGTGCAGATGCGTGAGGTCGCGGAACGGTCGGGCGTCGCGCTCGGCACCCTCTACCGCTACTTCCCGTCCAAGGTGCACCTGCTCGTCTCGGCGATGGCCTCGGAGCTCGAGACGATGCGCCGGCGCATGCAGCGCCGTGCCGTCCCGGGCGACACCCGCCGCGAGCGCGTCTCGTACGTGCTCGAGCGCTCGACTCGCAACCTCCAGCGCGACCCGAACCTCACCGACGCCATGGTGCGCGCCATGATGGCCGCCGACGCGACCATGGCCGCCGAGGTCAACCGGGTGCGCGGCCTCATGAACGACCTCATCATCCAGGCGCTGCGCGGCGACAGCGACCCGCGGCCCGAGGACGAGGGCTACGCGAGCATCCTGCAGGACGTGTGGTTCGCGCGGCAGATCGCGTGGCTGGGCGGGCGCATCGGCACCGCCGAGGTCTGGCGCGACATCGAGGGCGCGATCGACCTGGTGCTGCGTGAGGAGCCGGCGCCGGCCGCCTGAGCCGCGGACGCCGCTCAGGACAGCGCGAGGAACGCGTCGGCGCGGAAGCACGTCGTGGAGTCCCGGTCGGCGAAGTAGGGCGAGAGCGCCCCGTCGAGGGTCTCGACGGTCCACGTCGGGCCGTCGGCGTCGAAGCGCTGCTCGACGGCGGGTGCGCTCGCGAGCGCCACCATCGGCCCGTAGGCGACGAACACCTGTCCGGTCACGGCGGCGGCCGCCGGCGAGGTCAGCCACACCACGAGTGGTGCGACGTGGTCGACCGACAGCGGGTCGGTGCCCTCGGCCGGGGCCTCGCCGAACACGTCGGCGGTCATCGCGGTGCGGGCCCGCGGGCAGATGGCGTTGGCCCGGACGCCGAAGCGGCCGCAGGAGTTCGCCGTCGACAGGGTCAGCGCGGTGATGCCGGCCTTGGCCGCGGCGTAGTTCGGCTGGCCCGGCGACCCGAACAGGAACGCCTCCGACGACGTGTTGACGATGCGCGCGTCGACCTGCTCGCCCCCCTTGGACCGCTCCCGCCAGTGCGCGGTGGCGAACCGCGTCGTCGCGGCGTGCCCTTTGAGGTGCACGCCGATGACGGTGTCCCACTCCTCCTCGGAGATGTTGAACACCAAGCGGTCGCGCAGCACGCCGGCGTTGTTGACGAGGATGTCGAGCTGCCCGAACTCCTCGACGGCGGTGCGCACCAGCTCCTCGGCGGTGGACCAGCTGGAGACGTCGCCGGGTGCAGCCACCGCCTCGCCACCCGCCGAGGAGATCTCCTGCACGACCGCCTTGGCGGCGTCGGCGTCGTAGTCGTTGACGACGACGCGCGCGCCGGCCGCCGACAGCGCCAGTGCCTCCGCTCGGCCGATGCCCTGGCCGGCACCGGTGACGAGCGCCGAGCGGCCGGCGAGGGAGAGACGGTCGGTCACGTGCGGTCCTCTCAGGCGGGCTCGGCGGCCAGGTGCGCGCCGAGCCGGAGCGACTGTGTGGTGGCCGGGCCGAGTGTCATCTCGAGCGCCTTGGACCAGCGGAAGTAGCGCGCCAGCGGGTACTCGACGTCGACGCCGACGCCGCCGTGCACGTGCTGTGCGGCGTGCGCGACGCGGTGCCCGCCCTCGGCCGCCCACCACTTCGCGACCGCGACCTCGTTGCCGGCGGGCAGGCCGGTGTCCAGCAGCCAGGCGGCCTGAAGCGTCGTCAGGCGCATGCCCTCGACGTCGACGTAGGCGTCGGCGAGCCGGTGTCCCACCGCCTGGAACGTCGCGATCGGCCGGCCGAACTGGATCCGGTTCGTCGTGTACTCCGCCGACATCGAGAGAGCACGCCCGCTGACGCCGAGCGCGAGCGCCGACAGGCCGGTGAGTGTGCGGTCGAGGACCCAGCCGAGCACCTCGTCGCCGCGGTCCGGCCCGGCGAGCACGTCCCCCGCGGCGACGGCGACGTCGGCCAGCTCGACCTCCGCCTGCGGCTGCCCGGACGTCGCCGTCTGCGCCCGCAGGGTGACGCCGTCCGCCGTCGGCTCGACCAGCGCCAGGACGACGCGGCCGTCGCCGAGGGAGGCGGGGACGACGATCCGGCGAGCCTGGTCGGCGAACGGCACGCACGACTTGGTGCCGGTCAGCCGGAAGCCGTCGCCGTCGCTCGTCGCCGTGGTGGTGGGGCGGCGCGGGTCGTCGCGGCCGCTCTCGACGAGCGCGGCGGTGAGCAGCGCACGTCCCGCGACGACGTCGGGCAGGTCGCGCGAGCGCTGCTCGTCGGTGCCGAACGCGTCGAGCGGCAGGGCGGCCGACACCACCGTCTCCAGCAGCGGCACGGGCGCGACGTGCGCGCCCACCTGCTCGAGCAGCAGCGCGATCTCGAGGAACCCCATGCCGCCGCCGCCGACGTCCTCGCGCAGCGCGGCCCCCACGACGCCGGCGTCGGCGAGGCGGGCCCAGAGGTCCTGGTCGAGCCAGCGGCCGCTCCTCTCGAGCGCGTTGAGCCGCTCCGGCGTCGCGAGGTCGCCCAGGATCTCGCGGGCCAGCGCGACGAGCGCCTGCTGGTCCTCGGTGGTCGTGAAGTCCATGTCCCAGTCTCCGGTGTGTCGGCCTATCGCGGCGCGCGCGGCATGGCGAGGCCGACCATCGAGATGATGTCGCGCTGGATCTCGTTGGTGCCGCCGCCGAAGGTCAGGACGAGGGTGTTGCGAGCCATCCGCTCGAGATCCGCTGTCAGCACCGCGCCGGCCGAGTCCTTCTGCAGCACCGACGCCTGACCGACGATCTCCATCAGCGCGCGGTAGGCCTCGATGTAGAACTCGCTGCCGAACACCTTCACGGCGCTGGCGTCGGCCATGTCGACCGAGCCCTTGGTCGCGCTCCAGGCGACCTTCCAGTTGAGCAGCTTGAGGAACTCGAGCTTGGCGTGCAGCCGGCCGAGCGAGACCTGCACCCACTCCTGGTCGACGACGCGTCGGCCGTCGGCGAGCTTGGTCTCCTGCGCCCACCGCCGGACGTCGAGGATGCGCCGCTCGACCATGCCGGCGCTCGACAGGGCGACCCGCTCGTGGTTGAGCTGGTTGGTGATGAGCTCCCAGCCGCGGTTCTCGCCGAGCACCACGTTGCTCACCGGCACCCGGACGTCGTCGTAGTAGGTGGCGCTGGTGTAGCCGCCGCCGATGGTGTGCACCGGCGTGTAGCTGAAGCCCTCGGCGTCGGTCGGCACGATGATGATCGACAGGCCCTTGTGGCGCTTCGCATCCGGGTCGGTGCGGCAGGCCAGCCACACGTAGTCGGCGTGCTGGATGAGGCTGGTCCACATCTTCTGGCCGTTGATGACGTAGTGGTCGCCGTCGCGCACCGCCGTCGTCGTCACGCTGGCGAGGTCGGTGCCGGCGCCGGGCTCGCTGTAGCCGATCGAGAAGTGCAGCTCGCCGGCCAGGATCCTCGGCAGGAAGAACGACTTCTGCTCGTCGCTGCCGAACGCCATGATCGTCGGGCCGACGGTGTTCGTCGTCAGGAACGGCACCGTCACGCTGGCCCGCTGCGCCTCGTCGAAGAAGATGTACTGGTCGAGCAGGCTGCGGCCCTGACCGCCGTACTCGGTCGGCCACGACAGGCCCAGCCAGCCGTCCCGGCCCAGGATGCGGATGATCTCCTTGTACGCCGGCCCGTCGAGCTCTCCCTGCGCCAGCGAGGCCACGCGGTCGGGCGTCATGAGCTGTCCGAAGTAGGCGCGCAGCTCGTCCCGCAGCGCCTGCTGCTGCTCGGTGTACTGCAGGTGCATGAGCGGCACCGCCCTCTCGCCTTGTGAGAACACGTTCTACCTGCTCAGGGTCGGTTCCGGCAAGGGAGGAGTGCCCCTAGGCGAGAACACGTTCTAGTAGTGAGCCGCAGCCGTGCGCGCGCCGCAGGCGGCCATCCTCCACGCACTGCTGCCATGTAGGGTCGCGGTAGCACCCGCTTGCGCCCAGCAAGCGGGTCATGACGCGACCCTCAGCGCAGGACCCCTTCAGCGGGCCTTGCGGCCTCGCCGGGCCATCGCTCGCACGGCGAGCGCGAACGCCTTGTCGGCCGCCCGGACCGGCAGCCGCTCGAGCAGCATCCGGGTGCGGTCGGGATGCACCAGGTACGCCGGCTTCGGCCGTTCCTCCGTCAGCGCAGCCAGGACGACCTCCGCGAGCAGCGCGGGGTCGTGCGCCTTGGCCAGCTCGCGCGGCATGTGGCGCGCGAAGCCCCGCAGCGCATCGGAGAACCGCTCGCTCTCCCGCGCCGCTGCGTCGGACTGCGCGACGCTGTCGGACACCAGCTGCGTCCGGAACGGGCCCGGCTGCACCTTCACCACCGGGATGCCGACGTGCACGAGCTCGCGACGCAGCGCGTCGGCGTACGCCTCGAGCGCGTGCTTGCTCATCGCGTAGACGCCGTTGAACGGCGCGGCGGTCTGCACCCCCGTCTCGGAGCTGATGACGACGACGCGCCCGCGATCCTTCTCGAGCAGCGGCAGGAACGCCCGGGTCACGCGGTGGACGCCCAGCACGTTCACGTCGAGCACGCGGGCGACCATCTCGGTCGGCACCTCGGCGACCGAGCCGACCCGCAGCAGCCCGGCGAAGTGCACGACGGCACCCAGCCCGGAGGTCTCGTCCGACACGGTCGCCAGCGCGGCATCGACGCTCGCCTGGGCCGTGACGTCGAGACGCACCGGAACCACGCCGTCAGCCGGCGCAGGCGGTTCGAGATCGGCGGCGAACACCCGCCAGCCCGCCGCCACGAGCCGGGAGGTCGTGGCGGCGCCGAGGCCCCGGCCGGCCCCCGTGACCAGGACGTCGCGCGGGCTCACACGAGCACGCGGCCCGAGCCCTCGAAGGCGCGTGCCAGCGCGGTGCGGTCGCCGTCCGTCATGGGGCGCAGCCGCAGGCCGTCGCCGTCGCGTACCCAGACGCCGTCGCCGTCCCAGCGCTGCTGAGCGAGGGCGCGCACGACGAGCTTGCCGGTCGCGGTGCGCGGCAGGTCGGATGTCACCCGCACGAACCGCGGGAGCTGCACGGGCACGGCGTCCGGCTCCTGCGCGGCCCACTCGAGCAGTCCGGCCGGGTCGAGGCCCTTCCCCGGCACGACGGTCGCCATCACCTGGTCGCCGGCGACCGAGTCGGGCACCGCGTAGACCGCGACCTCGACGACGTCGGGGTGCCGACCCAGCAGCCGGGCGATCGGGGCCGCGGTGAAGTTCTCGCCGCCGACGCGCAGCCGGTCGCCGCCGCGGCCGGCGAAGTACAGGAAGCCCGCCTCGTCGCGGTAGCCGAGGTCGCCGCTCCAGTACTGGCCGTCGCGCAGCCGCCGGGCGTTCTCCTCGTCGGCGTCCCAGTAGCCCTCGAACAGGCCGGGCCCGTCGACGCCGACCAGCTCGCCGACCGCATCGTCGGCGTTGAGCAGCCGGCCGCTCTCGTCGAACCGCGCCCGCGGGCGCTCCTCTCCGGTGTCCGGGTCGAGCACGCGGACGTCACCGTTCGGCATGCCGAGCGAGCCCGGCGGCGTCTCCGGGGTGCGGCTGATGCTGATGCCGCCCTCGGTCGAGCCGAAGCCGTCCTGCACCTGGCAGCCGAACCGCTGCGCGAAGCGCTCGATGTCGGCCGGCGCCGCCTCGTTGCCGAACAGCCGGCGCAACGGGTTGTCGGCGTCGTCGTCCTGCTCCGGCTGGGCGAGCACGTACGACAGCGGCGTGCCGACGTAGTTCGCGTACGTGGCGCCGAAGCGGCGGACGTCGGGCAGGAACTGCGACGCCGAGAACCTCGGCCGCAGCGCCAGCGTCGCGCCGACGGCGAGCGTCGGCGTCCACCCCGCGATGACCGCGTTGGAGTGGAACATCGGCATGCTCAGGTAGGTGACGTCGTCAGCGGTCAGCTCGACGCGCCACATCACGCCCTGCCCGGACAGCGCGATCTTGCCCTGCGAGCACTTCACCGCCTTCGGGTCGCCGGTCGTGCCGCTGGTGAAGATGAGCAGGTACAGGTCGCTCGCCTGGGCGTCGTCGGCGGGCAGGTCGGCAGCCGGGTAACCGACCGTCGACGGATCCAGCACGCGCGCCCCGCCGAGGTCGAGACCGCGAAAGCGCGGCAGCGACGCCGCGTCGGCCAGCACGAGGTCGCACGCCGTGCTGCGGACGTCGCGCGCCAGCGCGTCACCGGCACGCAACGGGTTCAGCCCGACCAGCACGAACCGCCCGACGGCGGCGGCGGCCAGCCAGAAGCTGAACTCCGGCACGTTCTCCATGAGCACGCCCACGTGCGGCGGGCCGTCCGCACCTCGCGCACGGCGGTCCTCGGCGTACCAGGCGGCGCGGGCAGCGGCCTGCGCAGTGTGCTCGGCCCAGGTCCACGAGCGTTCGTGCGTCACCAGGCCGGTGCTGTCGTCGCCGGCGCGACGGTGCACCAGCGCGCCGACGGTGGCCGCCCAGTCCATCAGGCCGACACCCCGGCCGCCTGCTGCAGCACCTTCGACGCCCAGCCGTAGTCGGCCTTTCCGCTCGGCGATCGCTGGATCGTCTCGACCACCTGCAGCAGGCGCGGCACCTTGTAGCGCGCGATGTGTGTGGCGAGGTGCTGCTCGACGTCCTCCTGGGACGGCGCCGCCTCGCCCTCGCGCACCTGCAGCACCGCCGCGACCCGCTGTCCCCAGCGCTCGTCCGGCACGCCCGCGACGACGGCGTCGAGGATGGCCGGATGGGTCTTGAGCGCCGCCTCGACCTCCTCGGGGTAGATCTTCTCGCCGCCGGAGTTGATGCACACCGAGCCGCGGCCGAGGAAGTGCATCGTGCCGTCGGCGTCGACCCGCGCCATGTCGCCGGGCAGCACCCACCGCTCGCCGCCGGCCTCCACGAACGTCTTGGCCGTCTTGACCGGGTCGTTGTAGTAGCCCAGCGGGATGTGCCCGCGCTGCGCCACCCACCCGATCTCCTCCGACCCCGGCGAGATCGGCTGCAGGTCGTCACCGAGCACCTGCGTGCGCTCGTTGACGGCGAACCTCAGCCCGTCGCTCACCTTGGCGCCGGGCGGCGCCGCGCCGTTGTAGCCGGTCTCCGACGAGCCGAAGTTGTCGAGGATGAAAAGGTTCGGCTGGTGCTCGACCAGCGCGTCGCGCATCGGCTGCGAAAGCAGCGCGCCGGCGGACGCGAGGACGATCCACGACGACAGGTCGTAGGAGTGGCCGGCCTTCAGCGCCTCGACGATCGGCACCGCCATCGCGTCGCCGACGATCGTGACGGTGTTGGCCTTCTCCTGGTCGATGAGCTCGAGCACGCCGTCGCCGGTGTACTTGCGGATGAGCACGACCTTGCCGCCGCCGAGCAGGTTGATGAACGTGCCGAGCTCGGCCGCGCCGTGCATGAGCGGCGCCGCGGGGAACGAGACGAGCGGCGAGTTCGCCGCGGCGCGCGGGCCGGCCTCGGCCGGATCCCTGACGGGCTCGCCGGCGGGGTAGCCGCCGAACATGCCGGCGTAGAACAGGTCCTCCTGTCGCCACATGACGCCCTTGGGCATGCCGGTGGTGCCGCCGGTGTAGATGAGGAACAGGTCGTCCTCGGAGCGCTCCGGGAAGCCGCTGCGGTCGGCCGGCTGGGCCGCCAGAGCGTCCTCGTACGGGACAGCCCCGTCGGGCAGGTCGACGCCGTCGGTCGACCCGACGACCACGAGGTGCTTCAGCTTCTCGACCTTCGGCAGCACCCGCGACACCCGATCGGCGAACTCAGCGTCGAACACCACGCCGACGAGGTCGGCGTCGGAGTAGAGGTAGCGCAGCTCCTCGTCGACGTACCGGTAGTTCACGTTCACCGGGACGGCCCGGATCTTGAACAGCGCCAGCATCGTCTCGACGTACTCGGTGCCGTTCATCATGTGGCAGCCGACGTGGTCACCGTGCCTGACGCCCACCGAGGCGAAGTGGTGCGCCAGCCGGTTCGCCCGCTCGTCGAGCTCGCGGAAGGTCAGCCGACGGCCCTCGCAGTACAGCGCCTCGCGGTCCGGCACGGCGTCGACGACGTTCTCGAACAGGTCGGCGAGGTTGATGTGCTGCGTCGGCATGCGCACTCCCTGTGTCGTCAGTGCTTGAAGCCGGAGCCGGCGGTCGCCCCGCCGTCGACGGCGAGCTCCGCGCCGGTGATGTACGAGGCGGCGTCGCTCGCCAGGAAGGCGACCGCCTCGGCGACCTCCTCGGCGCGGCCAGGACGCTTCATCGGCACCTGCCGTCCCATCCAGGCCATCGAGTCGTCGTCCGGGATGAAGTGCCGGACCATCGCCGTGTCGATGCCGCCGGGGTGCACGCTGTTCACCCGGATGCCGTCGCGGGCGAGCTCGATCGCAGCGGCCTTCGTCATGCCCCGCACCGCGAACTTGCTGCCGGTGTAGGCGACGAGGAACCGGTTGCCGCCGAGCCCCTCGACGCTGGAGAGGTTGACGATCGCCCCGCCCCCGGCGCGCTTGAGCGCCGGCGTCGCCTCGCGCATGCCGAGGAAGCAGCCGAGCGCGTTGACGTCGTTGACCGTGCGGTAGGTGTCGATGCTGGTCTTCTCCAGCTCGTCCATGAGCAGCACGCCCGCGTTGTTGACGAGCACGTCGAGCCTGCCGAAGTGCTGCTCGACCTGCGCGACGGCCTCGCGCCAGCCGTTCTCGTCGGTGACGTCGAGGATCAGCGCGAGCGCCGCGTCACCCAGCGAGGCCGCGGTCTCCTTCACCTCCGGCAGCACGTCGGCGAGAGCGACTCGGGCTCCCTCCTCCACGAACAGCCGTGCGGTCGCGGCGCCCATGCCGCGGGCGCCGCCGGTGACGAGGGCGACCTTCCCCTCCAACCGCCCGCTCACGGCTTCTCCGACCCGACGACCCACATGGCGAAGAACTGCGAGCCGCCGCCGTACGCGTGGCCCATCGCGACCTTGGCGTCCGGCACCTGGTGCTCCCCGGCGGTGCCGCGCACCTGGTTCGCGACCTCGAGGAAGCGGATCATCCCGCTGGCGCCGATCGGGTTCGACGACAGGACGCCGCCCGACATGTTGACGGGCAGCTCGCCGTCGAGCGCCGTCGTGCCGTCGTGCACCATCTTCCAGCCGGTGCCCTCCTCGGCGAAGCCGAGGTTCTCCAGCCACATCGGCTCGAACCACGAGAACGGCACGTAGATCTCGGCGCAGTCGATCTCGCGCAGCGGGTCGGTGATGCCGGCCTGCCGCCAGAGCGCGGCGGCGGCCTCGCGGCCCGCCTGCG
>DATMJH010000265.1:0-6664 GCA_035554015.1 Mycobacteriales bacterium | reverse complement strand
GCGCGGCGGCGAACGCCGCGGCGGCCCGCGTCGAGGTGCCGCGCGCCGACCTGTCGGCGCTGCAGGACTCGCTCGACGCCGCGGCGGCCGCGTCCTTCGCAGCCGGCCGAGCGGCCGCCGCGCAGGTGCAGGACCCGGAGCGCCGGGCGCAGGCGGAGCGGCAGGTGGCCGACGCCGAGCGTCGGTACGCGCAGAGCTCGGCGGCCGCGCGCGCCGCCGTCGAGCAGGTCAACGCCGGCGCCGGCAGCATCGAGAGCGCGCTCAACGCGGTCGGCGGCGCGCAGCGGGCGCAGGCGCAGGCGGCCGTCACGGCCGCGCGCGGCGTCGTCGACGCGCTCACCGTCGTCGCGCCGATCGACGGGGTCGTGACACTCGGCGGGGTCGACAGCGGCGGCGGCAGCGACCTGTCCGGCCTCGTCGGCGACCTGCCGGCCGACGTGCAGGGCCAGGCGCAGGCGCTGCTCGGCGGCGGGGCCGGCGCGCCGCGCACCACGGCCGCGGAACTCGCTGTCGGACAGCCGGTCTCGACCGGCACGGCGCTGCTCACCGTCACCGACGTCTCGGGCCTGGGCATCACCGCGGAGGTCGACGAGACCGACGTGCTGCTCGTCGAGCCCGGCACCCCGGCGACGGTCGAGATCGACGCCGTCCCCGACGCCACGTACACCGCACGGGTCACGTCCGTCGACGTCGCGCCCACCGCCTCGACCCGCGGCGGCGTCGCCTACCGGGTGCGGCTCACGTTCGACGAGGGACGCACCACCGACGACGAGCCGGCTCCGGCGCCCAAGCCGGGGATGAGCGCCGTCGTCGACCTGCAGGTGCGCACCAGCGAAGCCTCGGCGCTGGCGGTGCCGACGTCAGCGGTCGTGCGCGCCGGCGGTGCCGACACCGTGCTCGTCGTGCGCGACGGGCGGGTCGACCGCCGCACCGTGCGGCTCGGGGCGCAGGGCGAGGACCGCGTCGAGGTGCTGAGCGGCGTCGAGGTCGGTGAGCGGGTCGTGGCCCGCGACGCCGACCGGCTCGCCGACGGCGACCGCGTCCGGCAGTGACAGCGGCCGCGGGACCGCCGGCGCTCGAGGCGGTCGACGTCACCCGCTGGTACCGCCTCGGGGGCGTGACGGTCGAGGCGCTGCGCGGCGTCACCCTGACGATCGAGCAGGGCGACTACGCCGCCGTCGTCGGGCCCAGCGGGTCGGGCAAGTCGACCCTCATGCACCTGCTCGGCGGGCTCGACCGGCCCACCACCGGCACGCTGCGGGTCGGCGGGCGCGCCGTCGGCACCATGACCGAGGACGAGCTGGCCGACCTGCGCAACCGCACCGTTGGCTTCGTCTTCCAGAGCTTCCAGCTCCTGGCGCGCACGTCGGCCGTGGACAACGTCGGGATGCCGCTCGTCTACCGGGGCGTGCGGCGCGCGGAGCGACGGCGACGCGCCGCCGAGGCGCTGGAACGGGTCGGCATGGCGCACCGGCTCGAGCACCGGCCGAACGAGCTGTCCGGCGGCGAGCAGCAGCGGGTGGCGATCGCGCGGGCACTGGTCGGCGAGCCGCAGGTGCTGCTCGCCGACGAGCCGACCGGCAACCTCGACAGCCGCACCGGCGCCGACGTCATGGCGCTGCTCGAGCAGCTCAACGCCGAGCAGGGCGTCGCCGTCGTGCTCGTGACCCACGACCTGGAGATCGCCGCCCGGGCCCGCCGGCAGGTCCGCGTCCGCGACGGCCGGCTCGAGCCGGACGCCGCCTCCGCCGCACCCCCCACCTCCCCTGCGTCCGCGTCCTGGCACACACCGCCCGCCGACACCAGCGGACGTCCCGGTCGCACGCCTCCGGCTGCGTCCGCCCCCGCCAGCGCGGCTGGTGTGTCAGGACGCGGACGCAAGGGGGGTGGGGGCAGGTGAGGGTCGCCGAGGCGTTCCGGGTCGCCGTCACCGCGCTGCAGGCCAACCGGCTGCGCAGCCTGCTCACCATGCTCGGCGTCATCATCGGCGTCAGCGCCGTCGTCGTCCTGATCGCGATCGGCTCGGGCGCCAAGTCGGAGGTGGAGCAGCAGGTCAACGGCCTCGGTGCCAACCTCGTGCTCGTCGTGCCGGGCAAGCTCGAGTTCGGCTCCGCCCCCACCCGCAGCCGGCTCGAGCTGGCCGACGCCGACCGCGTCGGCCGCGCGATCGGCTCGCCCGGCGAGGTCGCGGTCACGCTGGCCAGCGGCGAGACGGTGAGAGCGGGCGGCCGCTCGGCGTTCACCACCGTCAACGGCACGAACGCCGCGGTGCCGAGGGTTCTCAACCGCCCGGTCGCCCGCGGCGAGTATCTCGGTCAGTCCGACGTCGACACCCGGCGCCGGGTCGCCGTCATCGGGCCGGAGCTGGCCGACACGCTGTTCGACGACGTCGACCCGCTCGGCCGCACGATCTCGGTCGGCGGGGTGCGGTTCCGCGTCGTCGGCGTGTTCGCGAGCGTCGGTGGCGCGTTCGGCGCCAGCCGCGACGCCGAGGTGCACATCCCGGTGACGGCGGCGCAGCGGCTGTTCAACGACGCTCGGGTCGACGGCCTGGCCATCAAGGCGCCGAGCACCGAGCAGATCGACGAGGTCTCCGCCGCCGCGCTCGAGGTGCTGCAGGACCGCTACCCCGACGAGGAGTTCAGCGCCGTCACGCAGGACCAGATCCTGGGCACCATCGGCCGCATCCTCGGGCTGCTCACGACCGTGCTGGCCGCCATCGCCGCCATCAGCCTGCTGGTCGGCGGCGTCGGCGTCAGCAACATCATGCTCGTCAGCGTGCGCGAGCGGACCCGCGAGATCGGGCTGCGCAAGGCGGTCGGCGCGCGCACCCGCGACATCACCGTGCAGTTCCTGCTCGAGGCGGTGCTGCTGACGACGGTCGGCGGCGTCATCGGCATCCTGCTCGGGGTCAGCGGCTCGCTCGCCCTGTCGGCCGCGATCGACCAGCTGCCGGCTGTCATCACGTGGTGGTCGCCGGCGCTGGCCTTCGGTGTCAGCGCCGCCGTCGGCGTCTTCTTCGGTGTCGTGCCGGCCCGGCGGGCAGGGCGGCTCGATCCCGTCGTGGCTCTGCGGGCAGAGTGACGCCTGGTCATCGGAGCCCGCGGGCGGTTCCCCGCGACGCAGGAGCGGACGTGCCGGTCGCCTGCGCAGCTCCCGAAGGAGGCATCGTGTCCACCCTGGTCGTCTGGGACGACGAGTTCACCAGCTACGACCTGGGGCCCAGCCATCCGCTCAAGCCGCTGCGGCTGGAGCTGACGATCCTGCTCGCCCGTGAGCTCGGGGTGCTCGGGCGGGACGGTGTCAGCGTGCACGCGCCCACCCCGGCCGGCGACGACCTGCTCGAGCTGGTGCACGACCCGATGTACATCGCGTCGGTGAAGCGCGCGCCCCACGACGTCTTCGGCCGCATGTCGCTGCGGTGGGGCCTGGGCACCGAGGACAACCCGATCTTCCCGCGGATGCACGAGGCCAGCGCGCTGGTCACCGGCGCGACGATCGACGCGACCCGCGCGGTGTGGGAGGGCCGCGCGCGCCACGCCGTCAACATCTCCGGCGGGCTGCACCACGCGATGCGCGACCGCGCCTCGGGCTTCTGCATCTACGACGACCCGGCCGTCGGCATCGCCTGGATGCTCGCGCAGGGTGCCGAGCGGATCGCCTACGTCGACGTCGACGTGCACCACGGCGACGGCGTCGAGGCGGCCTTCTACGACGACCCGCGGGTGCTCACGATCAGCCTGCACGAGAGCGGCCGGTACCTGTTCCCCGGCAGCGGGTTCCCGGACCAGTGCGGCAGCGGCGACGCCGTCGGCACTGCCGTGAACGTGGCGCTGCCGATGGGCACCGGCGACGCCGGGTGGCACCGCGCCTTCGACGCCGTCGTCCCGCCGCTGCTGCGGGCCTTCCGGCCGCAGGTGCTGCTCACCCAGCACGGCGCGGACACCCACGCGCTCGACCCACTGGCGCACCTGCTGCTGTCGGTCGACGGCCAGCGGCTCGCGCAGCAGCGGCTGCACGACCTCGCCCACGAGGTGTGCGGCGGGCGCTGGATCGCCGTCGGCGGAGGCGGTTACGAGCCGGTGCAGGTGGTGCCGCGGACGTGGACGCACCTGCTCGCGACCGCGACCGGGGCGCCGGTCGACGGCGCGACGCCGAACGGCTGGCGCGACGTCGCCCATGACAAGGGCGGCGAGTTCGCGCCGACGCACCTCACCGACGGCAAGCCGGTCCAGGTGCACCCGTGGGAGGGCGGTCACGGCGATCCGGACGACGCCGTCGACCGCGCCGTCGTCGCGACCCGTGAGGCCGTCTTCCCGCACCACGGCCTCGACCCGATGGTCGCGCAGGGGTGAGCGCCTTCCTGGACGGCGCCGCGCTGCGCGAGCACCTGGTCCGGCACCGCATCGCCGGCGACATCGGGACGCCGCGGCACGAGAACCTGCGCAACATCGGCCGGATGCTCGACGACCACGACGAGTACTGGTTCGGGCTGGTGCGCCGGCGGCCGTGGGGCCCGGACGAGGTGCTCGACGTCGTGGCCCGGCGCGCCGGCATCTCGCCCGACCGCGACCACCTCGAGGGCACCGACACGATCGACCCCGACCTGACCGTCGCCGCGCTCGACCGCTGGCGCGACCGGCTGGCGCGCGCCGCGGGCGACGGCGAGCGGGTGCTGCTGGCCACCGGCCACCCGACCGGCGTGCTGTCGCTGCACGTGCACGTCGCGGCCGCGCTGCGGGCCGCCGGCGCGCAGGTGCTCGTCGTCGAGGCCGCGTGGACCTGGCCGTTCGACAACGGCGACCGGCGCCGGCCGCGGCACGTCCGCTGCGTCGCGGGCGTGCACCTGCTCGCCACCGGCGGCGAGCTGCTGCACACCCACCGGCCGGAGCCCATGACCGCGCTGCTGGCGGCGCTCGACTCGGCGCCGGACCTCGTCGTCGCCGACCACGGCTGGGCCGGCGCCGCCGCGGAGGCCGGCATCGACACTCTCGGTCTCGCCGACAGCAACGACCCGGCGCTGTTCGTCGCCGAGGAGGAGGGCAAGCCGCTCGTCACCGTGCCGCTCGACGACAACGTGCCGCCGCACCTGTACGACCCGCTCGCCGCCCACGTGACAGCCGGGTGGAGCCCGCTTCGGGTGGGCTGACGCGTCCGCTGTCCGCCCGGCGCCGGTGCTCCTGGCACGCCGCCACGCCGGTCCGACGCCGTTCCGTCACGCGACCGGCATGCATTCGTGTGACCGCTGGGCCGGATGGGTCTGTTGCGCTGCGTGGTCCGGCGCTACTCTCCGTCCCTGCACGTGCGTGCCGTCGTGCCCGGTGGGGAAGCCGAGCACCGCGACGCGTGCTGACCCGGCGGTGTCCCATGTCCAGCTTGTCCGAGGTGCGGTTCCTGACCGTGCAAGAGGTCGCGGCGATCATGCGCGTCTCGAAGATGACGGTGTACCGGCTCGTGCACTCCGGCGAGCTGGCCTCGGTCCGGGTCGGCCGGTCGTTCCGCGTGCCCGAGCGCGCCGTCAACGACTACCTGCGCGGTGCGTTCGACGACGTCGGCTGACGGCGGGGGCTGACGGCGGGGGCTGACGAGGTCGGCGGACGGCGTCGGGCCGGTGCCGCAGGCAGCGCAGGTAGGCTGAGCCCTTCCGCCGTCCGTCGCGCCGCTCCGGCGCGCCCGAAGCACAACGCGAGCAGAGGTCCGTCACGTGGGTTCCGTCATCAAGAAGCGCCGCAAGCGGATGGCCAAGAAGAAGCACCGCAAGCTGCTGAAGCGGACCCGCGTCCAGCGCCGCAACAAGAAGTAGCGCCGAGGGCAGGCCGGTCCAGGGCTAGGGTCGCGAGCCGTGACGTCCTCGGTGCCGCCCGCGCCCCCCTCGGGGTGGATCACGTTCCTGTCCGACTTCGGCCTGGAGGACCCGTTCCTGGGTCTGTGCAAGGGCGTCATCGCCCGGCTCGCGCCGCAGGTGCGCATCCTCGACATCATGCACATGATCAACCCGCAGGACGTCGAGCAGGCGGCCACGGTGCTCGCCAGCGCGGTCCCGTACCTGCCGTCACCGGCGGTTCACCTGGTCGTCGTCGACCCGTTCCGGGCCTCGCCGGTGCGAGGCATCGCCGTCCGCACCGCTGACGGCTCGGTGTTCGTGTCGCCGGACAACGGCGTCACCTCGCAGGCGTGGACCGAGGCCGGTGGTGCGGTCGAGGCGCGGCTGCTGGACAACCCGGCGCTGTGGAACCCGACGCCGGCGCGCAGCTTCCGCGCCCGGGACGTGTTCTCGCCGGTCGCCGCCCGGCTGGCCTCCGGCACCCCGCTGGCCGAGGTCGGCTCGGCGGTCGGCGTCGAGGAGCTCGAGCTGCTGCCGGTGCGCGCACCGGTCGTCGACGAGGACCACGTGCACGGCGAGATCGTCACGGTCGACCACTTCGGCAACCTGACGCTCAACGTGCACCGCTCGCACCTCGAGCAGGCCGGGATCAGCCTCGGCGACGAGGTGGAGGTGCGCTGCAACGGCAAGGCCCGCACCGTGCCGTTCCTGCTCACCTACGGGCAGGCGCCCCGCTACAGCCTCGTGGTCTGCGAGGACTCCTTCGGCACGGTCACCGTCGCCGTCAACTCCGGCAGCGCGGCGCAGGCGCTGCGCGTCGACCGGGGCGATCCCATGGTC
>DATMJH010000264.1:0-9204 GCA_035554015.1 Mycobacteriales bacterium | reverse complement strand
GGCGCTACCTGGGCACCGCGACCAGGTTGTAGGTGGCCAGGTGCCGAGTGACCTCCTCCAGCGGGCAGTCGGGCGCGAGCGCGGCGGCGATCTCGGCCCGCCGCTTGCCCGACAGGTCGTGCAGCACGGTCGCGAGGTCGGCCGGCCGCAGCTTCTCGAACACCGCGAGCAGGTTCGCCGCGCCCTGTCCCTCCTCGGGCAGCGAGAACCCGCTGACCTCGTCCCAGGCCACCTGCACGACTGCGCCGCGGCGGCGACCGCGCAGCCCGCCGGCGCCCCTGCGCACCGCGACGCGGGAGATGAGCCACTCGGTGCGCGTCTGCTCCATGCCGACGTCGAGGACGGTCACCTGCTCACCCGTCTCGAGCAGCGTGACGCGCCGGTCGAGCAGCTCGGCGAGCACGAGGGTCTCGCCGGGGCGCTGCTCGAACCGGCGCAGGCTCACCGTGCCGCTGCCGAGCACCACGGCGTCCGGGTCGATGGTCCTGACCCGGCCGATCGGCACGAAGATGCGGCGCCGGCCGGAGATCTCGACGGCGAGCCCCAGCACCCGCGGGGCGTCGCGGCCGATGCGCAGCGCGACGACGACGTCGCGCACCCGCCCGACCTGCTCGCCGTCGGGGTCGAAGACGACCAGGCCGGCCAGGCGCGCCACGAAGACGCGGGTGCCGGTGGTCATGACGCGGAGCGTATTGGGGAGGATGCCGAGAACCCTGACGCCGAACCGAGGAGACCGCCGTGTCCGTGCTCGACCGCTTCCGCCTCGACGGCCGGGTCGCCGTGGTCACCGGGGCCTCCTCCGGCCTCGGGGTCGCGTTCGCGCAGGCGCTGGCCGAGGCGGGTGCAGACGTCGTGCTCGGCGCGCGCCGGGTCGACCGGCTGCCCGAGACCGGGCGGCTCGTCGAGGCGGCGGGCCGCCGGTACGTCTACGAGCAGACCGACGTCACCGACCCCGAGCAGTGCAGCCGGCTCGTGCAGAAGGCGGTCGACGAGTTCGGCCGGGTCGACGTGCTGGTCAACAACGCCGGCCTGGGCTGGGCCAAGCCGGCCTCGCGCGAGACGCCGGCGGAGTTCCTGCGGGTCGTCGACGTGAACCTCAACGGCGCGTACTGGTGCGCGCAGGCCTTCGGCCGCGCGGTCGACAAGGAGCGCGGCGGCTCGATCGTCAACATCTCCAGCGTGCTCGGCCTCAAGCCCGGCGTGCTCCCGCAGGCCGCCTACGCGGCGTCCAAGGCCGGCCTGATCGGGCTGACCCGCGACCTGGCCGCGCAGTGGACGGGCCGCAAGCGCATCCGCGTGAACGCGCTGGCGCCGGGCTACTTCCCGAGCGAGATGACCGACGAGATGGACCCGCGCGAGATGGAGCTGGTCCGATCGATGACCCCGGCCGGCCGGGTCGGCGACCCGCCGGAGCTCGCCGCGGCGTGCGTGTTCCTCGCGAGCGACGCCGCGTCGTACGTCACCGGCGTCACGCTGCCGGTCGACGGCGGCCTGACGATGCCCTGACGGCGGTCACACCGCGGGCGTCAGGACACCGGCACCAGGCGCAGCACCGCCGCCTCGGCGGCCCACCGCGCGGGCAGGTCGCCGGGGTCGGCGCCGTTGAGGCGTCGTGCCGCGAGCAGCGGCACGACCGCCTCCCACTCGGCGCTGGCGGGGTGCAGCAGCTCGACGCGGCAGCGCAGCTGCGCCGCCCGGCCGGCCAGCGCGGTGGCCCCCGGCACCGTCACGGACGCCGTGCTGCCGTCGTCGGCCCCGGGCAGCTCCTGCTCGCCCGGCCCGGTGACGACATGGACGGCGCCGTCGTGCCACACCTGCCAGACCGCTCGCGGCGCCCGCTCGCCCACCTGCACCCACACCACCCGGCAGCGGCGCAGCGCCTCGTCGGCGCGGGTGGTCGGCACGGTCAGGCGTCGGGGCCGACGTGGCTGGCCCGGTAGGCGTCGCGCCGCAGGTCCTGCAGCCAGCCGGCCGGGCGGATGCCGCCGCCGGTGACGTCGGGGGAGAAGCGCACCTCGCGCCCGTTCGGCACCGGGCGGCCCAGCTCGACGACGGCGAGCTCCCGCCACGAGCCGTCGACGTGCGCGGCCAGCCGCAGCCGAGCGCCGTCCCCGCGGCCGGCGAGCTCGGACACCGCACGCACCCCGGGTGCCCCGGCGTCGGGAAGCAGGCCCAGCAGGCACCGCCGACGGCCGAGCTCGTAACTGGTGAGCGAGGTGTACAGGGCGCCGAGCAGGTCGTACTGCGGTAGGGGCAGGCGGCGCAGGACCGGCACGGGCACGCTGGAGTCCAGCAGGAGGTCCTGGTGCGCGTCCGGGCCGTGCGCGGACAGCACCCGCAGGCCGACGCCGAGCACGTCCGGCAGCCGGTCGGGGAGGCCGAGGGACCGGGAGAACCTCACCAGGACGTCCCAGCTGCCCGGCTCGTCGAACAGCCGCACGCCGAGGTCGGCCCCACCCGCGACCTGCATGCGGCCCGTGACCGTGGTGCCCTTGGCGTGGATGACCCGCTCTCCGCGCACGAGCGACGCGGCGCGCACCACGCCGGCGCCGACCGCGGCGAGCACCCGTGCGCCGCCTCGCGCGGCCGGGGCGGCGACAGGGGCGAGAGCGGTGCGCGGGAGGGACGTCAGGCCGGTCACGCACAGCCGGTACCCCACCCCGCCGCGGCCACGCGCACGCAGGCGGCGTGCCGGCTGCTCGCGTGATCGTTCTCACCGGCCACGGGGACGCGGGCTCCGAGGCCGGGTGGGAGACTGACCGCCGACCCGAGCGGCGCGACAGCGGCACGACAGGAGCGACATGGCACGCCTGGCTCAGACCGAGGGCCTCACTGACGTCCAGCAGGAGATCCTCGGCAACGTCAAGGGCTTCGTGGACAAGGAGATCCTCCCGTATGCCCAGGACCTCGAGCACAAGGACGAGTTCCCCGAGGCGATCGTCGAGGGCATGAAGGAGATGGGCCTGTTCGGGCTCACCATCCCCGAGGAGTACGGCGGTCTCGGCGAGTCGCTGCTCACCTACGCGCTCGTCGTCGAGCAGATCGCGCGCGGCTGGATGAGCGTCTCCGGCGTCATCAACACCCACTTCATCGTCGCCTACATGCTCATGCAGCACGGCACGCAGGAGCAGAAGGAGCGCCTGCTGCCGAAGATGGCCGCGGGCGAGGTGCGCGGCGCGTTCTCCATGTCGGAGCCGCACTGCGGCAGCGACGTCAGCGCCATCAAGAGCAAGGCCGTGCGCGACGGCGACGACTACGTGCTCGACGGCCAGAAGATGTGGCTGACGAACGGCGCCCGCGCGGGCATCGTCGCGACGCTCGTGCGCACCGACGAGGGCGCCGACTCGGTCTACAAGAACATGACGACGTTCCTCGTCGAGAAGGAACCGGGCTTCGGCGACATCGGCAACGGCATCTCGATCCCGGGCAAGATCGACAAGATGGGCTACAAGGGCGTCGAGACCACCGAGATGGTGATGGAGGGCGTACGCGTGCCGGCCAGCGGCATCCTCGGCGGCGAGGACGGCCGCGGCAAGGGCTTCTACCAGATGATGGACGGCGTCGAGGTCGGCCGCGTCAACGTCGCGGCGCGCGCGTGCGGCATCTCCATCCGCGCCTTCGAGCTTGCCATCCAGTACTCCCAGCAGCGGCAGACGTTCGGCAAGCAGCTGGCCGGCCACCAGGCCATCCAATTCAAGCTCGCCGAGATGGCGACCAAGGTCGAGGCCGCGCACGCCCTCATGGTCAACGCCGCGCGGCTGAAGGACGCCGGCAAGCGCAACGACGTCGAGGCCGGCATGGCCAAGCTGCTCGCGTCGGAGTACTGCGCCGAGGTGACCCAGGAGAGCTTCCGCATCCACGGCGGTTACGGCTACGCCAAGGAGTACGAGATCGAGCGGCTCATGCGCGAGGCGCCGTTCCTGCTCATCGGCGAGGGCACCAGCGAGATCCAGAAGACGATCATCAGCCGCGGGCTGCTGAAGGAGTACCAGCTCCGCGGCTGACGGCGCGGCGCACCTCTCGAGGCGGCCGCGACAGGCCGCACAGGTGGTGGCACGATCTTCTGCAGTTCCGACACGCCAGGACGTGTCGGAACTGCAGAAGATCTTCGCCGGCTCGCCGGCTCGTAGCCTGGCGGCGTGACCGATCCCGACCTGCTGCTCGTGCAGGTCGAGGCGCACCTGGTGCAGTCGCTCGGACAGGACAGCGGACGCGCGGGCATCAGCTTCCTCGGCACCGAGCGCATCGACGTGCTGCGCTTCGGACCCGATCCCTCGCCGGAGCGTGACGGGCTGGTGCGCTACGCGACGCTCGGCATGTCGCGTGCGCCGATGGGCGATCCGGGCGACCTGCTCGTCGCCGCCGACGGCCCCCGCGC
The DNA here is from genome assembly GCA_035554015.1 of Mycobacteriales bacterium. Classification (GTDB taxonomy): domain Bacteria; phylum Actinomycetota; class Actinomycetes; order Mycobacteriales; family SCTD01; genus DATLGD01. The sequence continues at coordinate 4,826 of DATMJH010000264.1, read as the reverse complement.
CGAGCTGGTGCTGTCGGTGCGCGGGCGGCACGACTCGGTGCTGCGGCGGCTGGCCGTGCTGGCCGCGAGCCCGGCCGTCGAGGGTGTGGTCATCGCCCCGGGCGCCGGGCTCGACCTGGGCGAGCCGCTGTGGGACGGCAGTCGCTTCACCGCCGTGCTGGTCGCCGAGCCGGGTGGCCTCGTGCCCGACCTCCCGGTCGAGGGCCAGCAGCCCGTGCAGTTCCTGCCGCTGCTTCCGATGACGCCGAACGAGGCCGCGTGGAAGCGCGTGCACGGCGGCGCCGCGCTGCAGCAGCGCTGGCTCGAGGCGCAGTGCGACCTGCGCGACCCCGAGCGCCCCGAGGCGCCGCTGCACCGGCCTGCCTGAACCGCTGGACGCCGTGCCCGGAGGTGGGCAGGCTGCTGCGGTGACCGCCGAGCACGAGCAGCTGGCCGACCCCGACGGCGACCGGGCGTCGCCCGTCGTCGCGGTCGGCATGACGTCGTCGGTGGTCGTCGACGTGTGGCCCGCGGTGGCCCGGCTGTGAGCCGGCGCGTCGACGCGACGCTCGTCTACGACGGCGACTGCGCGTTCTGCACCGCGAGCGTCGCGCTGCTGCCGCGGCTGCGGCTGGCCGAGGTGCGTGTCGTCGCGTGGCAGCACGCCGACCTCGACGCTCTCGGGGTGACGGCCGCCGAGTGCGAGCGCGCCGTGCAGTGGGTGCCGGCGGTCGGGCGCCCGCGCAGCGGCGCACCCGCGGTCGCCGCGCTGCTGTCGGCGTCGGGCGGGCTCTGGCGCCTGCTCGGCGCGGCGACGCGGGTACCGCCGGTCTCGTGGCTCGCCGCGCTCGTCTACCGCGCCGTCGCCGACAACCGCCACCGCCTGCCGGGCGGGACGCCGGCGTGCGCGCTGCCACCGTCGGAGCGGCCCGGCGCGTCGTCGGGCTCCGCGGCCTGACCCTCGGTCAGCAGCCGCTCGAGCGGTAGGAACGCCAGGAAGCAGACCAGGTGCGGCAGGAAGACGATGGCGATCGCCGCCCACGTGCCGAGGTGGAACAGCGCGTACGCCGCGAGCGCGCCGTACAGTCGGCGCCCGGTGAGGACGAGCAGCACGGGCGCGGCCAGCTCCATCGCGACGAGCCCGTACTGCGACAGGTGGAGCAGCCACGGGACGTCGAGCAGCAGGTCGCCCAGCGGCGTGCCGCGGCGCAGCACGGCGCGCACGAAGACCGCCGACTCCAGCCAGTTCGGCAGCCCGCCGCCGAAGCGGTGCTTGGCCGCGACGGACAGCACGTACGTCGCCACGACGGCAGTGGTGATGCAGCGGACGACGAACCCCGCCGCTTCGCTGGGCGTGCGGTCGCGGCGTCGCGCGGCGCCCACGGTCGGCAGCACGGCGAGGGCCACGAGGAAGGCGAACCGGTCGTGGTCGACCTTCCCGTAGCTCATCGCGATGAGCATCCACTCGAAGTACAGGACGAACACCGCGGCGCCGAGCAGGCGTGGAGCCCGGCCGGTCGCCGCGACGACCGCTGCGGCGAGCAGCAGCACCTGCACGAGGTGCACCCACCAGTACGTCGGGGCCGGGTGCTCCAGCAGGCGCCCGACGAACAGCGGCCGGTACAGCGACGCGGGCGCGGTGTCGTGCGCCGCGACCCACGGCGTCGTGAGCAGCACGTCGACCGGCACGAACAGGTACAGCAGCGTGCGCAGCCAGGCGACGCGGGCACGCGCGACGGGTGCGAACAGCCACCGCGTCACGGTGCGGTCCACTCGGCGAGCACCTCGGTCTTCTCGTCGGTGGGCACGCCGTCGACGAGCACGTAGGCCGTCTGCACGACACGCACCTCGGCCCACGGCGGCCGGTCGGGATGCCGCCGGGAGAACGTCTCGGCCAGGTCGCCGAGCAGCTGCGGATCGTCGACGACGCGCGACAGCTGTCCCTCGTACTCCGCCCGTCGCAGCCCGACCTCATGCTCACCGACCCGCTCGACGACGCGCCCCTCGGTGTCGACCGCCTGCAGGTAGGTCGACAGCACCCGGCCGTCCGGGTCGTCGGCCGTCGAGTACATCCGGAACGGGCCGAACGGGAAGTGGTCGTCGTCGCCCCACGCCGTCCCGGCGAGCAGCAGCGCCAGCCCCGCGGCGAACGCCGCCGTGCGCACCCACCGCCGTGTCGTGCTCAGCTCGTCGACGGCCACCCGGCGACGCTAGCGCCGCGGACCACCTGGGACCATGCACCTCCCGCAGACAGACGAGAAGGAGCGACGCCGTGCAGTTCGGCCGGTACTACGAGGAGTTCGAGGTCGGGGCGACCTACAAGCACTGGCCGGGCAAGACGGTGACGGAGTACGACGACCACCTGTTCTGCCTCCTCACGATGAACCACCACCCGCTCCACCTCGACGCCAGCTACGCGAAGACGACGCAGCAGGGCAAGAACGTCGTGGTCGGCAACTACATCTACTCGCTGCTGCTCGGCATGTCGGTGCCCGACGTCTCCGGGCGTGCCATCGCCAACCTCGAGGTCGAGTCGCTCAAGCACGTCTTCCCGACCTTCCACGGCGACACCATCTACGGCGAGACGACCGTGCTCGACAAGACCGAGAGCAAGAGCAAGGACGACCGGGGCGTCGTGCACGTGGAGACGAAGGGCTACAACCAGGACGGCGTGGTCGTGTGCGTCTTCCGGCGCAAGGTGATGGTCCCCAAGCGGAGCTACGCGGACAGGACGGGCGGCGAGTTCCCCGGGCGCCCGGAGCCGCGGGAGCGGTAGCCGCCGTCACCCGTCCGGCGTGCTTGTGACGGGCGATCTGCGGGAACACAGCGGGGCATGACCACCCTGGCGCTCGTGATCGTTGCAGTGCTCGTCGTGACCGCGCTCGTCGTCGCCGCCGGCGGGACGGACCGCCGCCTGGTGCGGCGCCGTCGCGTCGTCGTCGAGCGCCCGGTCGAGCGCGTCGTCGAGCGGCCGGTGCGCGAGCGCGTGGTGCGCGAGCGCCGCACCGTCCGCTGACCGTCCGCCGGCCGGCGGGCTTGACGGACGCCCTCCGGCATCGCACGGTTCCCCGGTGAGCATCCCCGCCGCCTGCCCTCGCTGCGGCCAGGCCCTCCGCGCCCCTGGCCTCATGTCCAGCGACTGGACGTGCGAGCGGCACGGTGCCGTGCTGCCGCTCCACGTGCTCCCGCGCGTCGGCCCGGAGGTGCTGGCCCGCACCGCCGGTGACGCGAAGGTGCCGCTGTGGTCACCCGTCCCGCTCATCCCGGGTTGGACGGTCACCGGTCTGGCGACGGTCGGCGACGAGCGGTCCGGACCACGGGCGACGGCGGTGGCGCTGTCGGGGCCGTCGCCGCTGGGTGGCCCGGCCGACATGGTGCTCGTCGCGGAGGAGCCCGGCATCGGCCTCGGAGCGCGCTACGCGGGGGAGTCGGCCATCGACCCGGGCAGCGTCGCCGAGGGACCTCCGGAGGCCAAGGTCGAGGCCGCCGGCCACCCGACCGCGCTGTGGCGGTGCCCGAGCGCCGAGGACCGGGTCGCGTTCGTCGGTGAGGCGCTCGGCGTGTGGCTGTGGGCGGTGCTGTGGCCGCCGGAGGCCGAGCTCGTGCTGCTCGAGGACGTCGACCTGCACGACCTGCGGCACGAGGCGCACGCCGGCCTCCAGCTGCCGCTCGGCGCCCCCTCGACGCGGCTGTCGGCCACGCTGCCGACCGCCTGACGCCCACCCGACAGCGAGAGCCCGCCTGCGCGTGCCCGCCGACCTGCACGTGCACTCCACCGCGTCCGACGGCACGACGCGGCCCGCCGACGTGGTGCGCGAGGCCGCCGCCGTCGGCCTCGACGTCGTGGCGCTCACCGACCACGACACCACGGCGGGTCACGACGAGGCGCTGCGCGCGCTGCCGCCCGGGCTGGGACTGCTGCGCGGCGCCGAGATCTCGTGCGCCGCCGGAGGCGTGAGCCTGCACCTGCTCGGCTACCTGTTCGACCCGACGGAGTCGGAGCTCGCCGCGGCGCTCGAGACGCTGCGCACCTCGCGCACGGGACGGGCCGAGCGGATGGCGCGCCGGCTCGAGGCGGACGGCACCGGCGTCACGTGGGAGCGGGTGCGGCAGCTCGCGTGCGGCACGGTGGGTCGGCCGCACCTGGCCCGCGCGCTCGTCGAGCAGGGGCTGGTCGGCGCGATGGACGAGGCGTTCACGCCGGCCTGGATCGGCACCGGCGGTCGCTACTGGGAGCCCAAGGCCGAGCTCGACGTCGTGCGCGGCGTCGAGCTGGTCGTGCGCGCCGGCGGTGTCGCCGTGTTCGCGCACCCGGCCGCCGACGCGCGCGGCGAGGTGGTGGCCGACGACGTCGTCGTGGCGATGGCCGAGGCCGGGCTCGCCGGGCTCGAGGTCGACCACGTCGATCACGACGAGCCGGCGCGTCGACGGCTGCGTGGGCTGGCGGCCGAGCTGGGCCTGCTCGTCACCGGGAGCAGCGACTACCACGGCGGCAACAAGGACGTCCCTCTCGGTGCGCACACGACGCCGCTGGACGTCGTCGAGGCGCTCGTCGACCGTGCGACGGGCGCTGAGCTGGTCCGCGGTTGAGCCGACGTGCGCGGGCACACGTGCTGGACCTGACACAGCGGTGCTCGCGGGGGTAGGACGGGCACGTGCTCACTCGACTGGCCCTGCTCGCCGCCGGGGCACCGCTGCTGCTGTCCGCCCCTGCGTCCGCCGCGACGCTGACCGGCCTGCCGGTCGACCGCATCGCCGACGAGGTGCTGACAGACGGCGTGTACGTCGACCTGGCGTTCGGTGTGGATGTCGACGAGGGCGAGCTCGAGAACGCCGTCTCGTCGGCG